>JAEEUY010000248.1 GCA_016290715.1 Bacteroidales bacterium | reverse complement strand
CAAAATCATCAGCATCTTCATGGTTTTCTGCAAAGTTGGATACGTAAATTCGCCCGATACTTGCAAATCTTCCATGAGTACTGTTCTTATAACCGATTGAAGTCGAATATCATACGTGTTAATAGCATTTTTATAAAACGGATAGCAGCCATACTGAAGATATTGCGTAAAAAGCGGAAGAATTTTTACATTTTCCGTCAGATTAAGCGCATAATGCACGTGGTTTACCAGCAATTCGTCAAATGGAATGGCAGGACATTCAATATTCTTTTCGTATGCAAGAAATTCCCTGAAAGAAAGATTATGTAAGGTATAAAGCACCTGCCGCCGCGACAAATCCCCCTCGTTGAGATTAATCTGCAGCATAGAGGAACCTGTATATACCACATGCAGATCAGGATACTCGTCGTAAATGTTTTTGAGTAGCGTTTGCCAGTGGGGATATTTATGAATCTCATCCACAAACAGATGTGTTCCCCCATGGGTATAATGGTACTCCACGACATCTGACAGGGTATGGTTGGCAAACCATAAATTGTCAAGCGACACGTACAATGCTTGCTCGGGGTTCTCTGAAAAAGCCTCCTTGATACGCTGTAGCACTATTGTGGTTTTCCCTACTCCACGGGCTCCTTTGATACCAATTAGCCGGTCATCCCAGTTAATCTGGTGGTATAAATATCTGAAGAAATCCATACTTACTCTTTGGACCATCTTCTGAGATGTCCTATACAGACTTTCAAATGCGATGTCTTCCATATTTCAAGAATTAGACCGCAAAAATACAAAAAAGATTTTATATAGTCTTTTTTTTATAAAAAAAAGTCTTTGCAAAGTCACTTTGCTTTCTTTGCATTTTATAAAACTGACTTTCCTGAGAATATATCCCATTATTTTCTATTTGGAACGTGTAATACAATGACAAACCAATAATGTTACTATCGGTATTCCATGTGCTGTCCGGTATCTGGTTTGGTCGGTCGGAATCCGCCCATCGCCATTATTCCCAGCGAAAAGGACGCGCCCATTTTCCGGTGTGGGGCCAGGTTTTATACCCTGTTGTAGAGACGCACGGCCGTGCGTCTCTACAACAGGGTATAAAACAAAAACGCCCGGCCTTCCGACCGGGCGTTTTATCATTTCGGACGGAGAAACCGCCCTTTTTGATTTTATGCAGAAGGATATTAGATAATACCTTGTGCTAACATGGCTTTGGCAACACGCATGAAACCAGCGATATTGGCACCTTTAACATAGTTGATGGTACCATCAGCTTGTTTGCCATATTCAACACACATATCATAAATATCATTCATGATTTTGTGCAATTTTTGGTCAACTTCAGGAGCAGTCCAGTTGATATGACCTGCATTTTGGCAGATTTCAAGACCGGAAGTTGCTACACCACCAGCGTTAACAGCTTTACCTGGGCCGAAAGGAATCTTAGCGGCTTGGAATGCAGCGATAGCTTCTGGTTGGCAACCCATGTTAGAAACTTCAGCAACATATTTAACGCCATTAGCGATCAATTCTTTAGCATCAGCTTCGCTCATTTCATTTTGGAAGGCGCAAGGACAAGCGATGTCACATTTAACCATCCAAGCTTTTTTACCAGGAGTGAAGATAGCTTTTCCTGGGAATTTGTCAGCCATATCTTGAACTTTGTTACGACGAGAATCGCGCATTACAAGCATATAGTCAATCATTTCTTTGTTAACACCTTCTGGTAATTCGCAAACACCATCAGGACCTGACAAAGCCACAACTTTAGCACCCAATTCGGTAGCTTTGGTAGCAGCACCCCAAGCAACATTACCGAAACCAGAGAGAGCGATTCTCTTGCCTTCCATCTTGTCGCCTTTTTGTTTTACCATGCGTTCTACATAGTAAATAGCACCGAAACCAGTAGCTTCCGGACGGATCAAGGAACCACCCCAACCATAAGATTTTCCAGTTAATGCACCGGTACTGTGTTCGCGGGCAAGTTTTTTGTATGCGCCATAGAGATATCCGATTTCACGACCGCCAACGCCAACGTCGCCTGCAGGGCTGTCTTGGTCAGCACCGATATTTCTCCATAATTCATACATGAAAGCTTGGCAGAAACGCATGATTTCAGCGTCTGATTTGCCAGTAGGATCGAAATCAGCACCACCTTTACCACCACCTAATGGAAGGTTCGTTAAAGAGTTTTTGAAAATTTGTTCGAATCCTAAGAATTTCAACATTGAAACGTTTACTGCAGGGTGGAAACGGAGACCGCCTTTATATGCACCAAGAGCAGAATTGTATTGTACACGATAACCTAAGTTGTTTTGTACTTCGCCTTTGTCGTCAACCCAAGTTACACGGAAAGTGAAAATACGATCAGGTTCAACCAAACGTTCGATGATTTTTGCTTTTTCGAATTCAGGATGTTGGTTGTAAATGTCTTCAATGGTTACAAGTACTTCTTCTACTGCTTGTAAATATTCTTTTTCACCTGGATGTTTGGCTTCCAAGTTAGCCATGATTTTTGAAACTTGCATAATATTACTTTTTGGTTATTTAATGTATTTTTGGTACAAATTTTCGAGGGCAAAATTATAATTATTTTTTGAATTAATCTCTACTATCACTTTATTTTTTATAAATTATTACGCATCTACATTTATCACAATTTGAACACTTTTAAACGGAATTTGTTGACGAAATTCTAAAATAATTTTTTCTAATTCCATTTTTTCTTGAACTAACAATTTGTTTTTTGGGAATTTTATCCAGAAATCTTTCAAATAATATGTCTGCACTCTCGACACAATGGGGAATTCGGGTCCTAATACTTGCTGATGAAACGCTTCCCGCAATTTCCCTGACAACACCTCTGCCGCACGATTCAATAGGTTCTCATCTTTATGCTTTAATGTGAGTTTTATCAACCGACAAACAGGGGGATACATAAATTGCTTACGTTCTGCTATTTGCGATAGATACATCGCTTTAAAATCGTTGTTGCATACATATTTTAAGGCAGGATGCTCGGGCTGGAAACTTTGAATAATCACTTTCCCCGGCACCTCTTTGCGCCCCGCTCTCCCGCTTACTTGCGACAAAATTTGAAACGCCCGCTCAAACGACCTGAAATCAGGGAAACTGATTAAACTATCTGCATTTAATACTCCGACTACCGATACTCTGTCAAAATCCAACCCTTTCGTAACCATCTGTGTCCCCACAAGGATATCCGTTTTATGCTGTTCAAAATCTTGGATGATTTTCTGATAAGCTGTTTTGGAACGCGTTGTATCTAAGTCCATCCGTTGTACTACCGCTTCAGGAAACAATTCTGCCAGACTATCTTCAATCTTTTCCGTCCCAAACCCCTTCATCTCCACATCCAAACTATGACAGGTCGGACAATAAGCGGGTACCTCAATTGCATAACCGCAATAATGGCATTTCAATTGATTGCTTTTTTTATGATAAGTGAGCGTTACGTCGCAATACCTGCATGTTGGCATCGTCTGGCACGCATTGCAGAACATTCGAAGTGCATAACCCCGTCGATTTTGGAATAGAATCACCTGCTCTTTTTTCTTCAAAGCCTCCCCGATTTGGTCAATGAGGAACTGGGAGAAAATAGCATTCCCCTTCCTTTGCCGCAGCGTTTCCACCATATTCACAATCCAAATAGTGGGTAGTTTGCTGTCCGCATAGCGTTGCATCAAAGGGATATATCCATAACGATGGTTGGAAACATTATAAAAGGACTCTAATGAAGGGGTGGCCGTGCCTAACAATACTTTGGCTTGGTGAATTTGCGACAGGATGATGGCGCTGTCGCGAGCATGATACCGTGGCGCAGGGTCCATCTGTTTATACGATCCATCGTGTTCTTCATCCACAATGATCAGTCCCAAATTATGGAAAGGCAATAATAAAGCGGAGCGGGCGCCTAATATCAACTGATATTTTCGCAATTCGCCATTTTTCTCCTGCTTATCCAGTACACGATTCCATATTTCCACCTTTTCAAATTCATTGAAACGAGAATGATATACCCCTACCTTATCTCCAAAATATTTTCGTAATCTGTTCACTATTTGCGTGGTAAGGGCAATCTCCGGCAGCAGATAGAGCACTTGCTTGCCCGATTGCAACACCTCTTGTATCAGTTTGATATATATTTCCGTTTTGCCGCTTCCGGTTACTCCGTGAAGCAACGAAACATTCTTTTCCCTAAAACACTTTTTTATCTCTTGAAATGCTGTCTCTTGCGGTGCCGTCAGCACAATTTCTTCTGCATCAGTCTGCTCCCTTATATCCACCAGTCTGCTCGCAACCACTTCATGAACTACGAAAACGCCTTTTTTGACCAAACTCTGGAAACTGCTTGCTGAAACACTTTTGTTTTCTAATAATTCTTTTTTAGGAACAGTGGCAGTATAATTTTTTGTTATGCCTTTTTTTTGCAAAACAGTAAGAAATGCCAAAACCACTTGCGCTTGTTTTTCCGTCGTTTTCGATTGTTCCAGGTCATCCAAAAGTTGGTACAAAGCTTGTTCTTGAGTGGCATATTTTTCGGCGAGGGAAACCACCACCTCTTTTTGGGGTTTGTACCGCTCGTGTATCTCTTCTTCAACTATCAGTATTTGCTTCTTTACCAAAGATTTGACAAGGGGAATGATTTTTTGTATTTGAACCGATTTTGAAATTTCTCCAAGGCTAATGGGCGATTTTTTTGCCACCTTTTCAATTACTAATATCTCATTTTCAGTAAGATAAGATAAATCTCCACTAAAATCGGGATGAATCATCACTTGGGTTTCCCCCGCCAGTTTGAGTCCGGCAGGAAGCGAACAGGCCATCACTTCTCCCAAGGTGCACATATAATAATCCGCCATCCACTGCCAGAGTTGGAGTTGCTGTTCGGAAATAATGGCGGTTTCATCAAGTACCTCCGTAATGTACTTTACTTCCACTTGCGTCGGCGGAGTGTTATGCACATTGACGATCATGCCCGCATAAAACTTATTTCTCCCAAAAGAGACCACGGCTCGAACACCAAATTTGACTTGCGATTGCAAAAGTTGCGGCACACGGTAGGTAAAAGTTCCCTTTAAGGGCAATGGTAATAAGATATCTACAAACAAATCCACCGGTTTCATCGCATCCACATTATTGAATGACCTCCAAAATTCTTTCACATGCGCCCAAATTCTGTACTACAAATGCCCGACAAGTATTGCAGATGGCTTGATATTTCTTTTCATCTGCTGAAAAAAGTTGAATCTCATGCATCATTTCGTCAGCGTTATGGATAGAGAAAGCGCAACCGCGATTCACCAACTCTACTGCTTCATTAAAGTGATCGTAGTGAGGACCAAAAAACAGAGGGATTCCAAAAACGGCGGCTTCCAACGTGTTGTGCAACCCCGTAGCAAAAGCGCCCCCGATATAAGCCATTTCACCGTATCGATAAATCTTGCTCAAAAAACCGATGGCATCAATAATCAACACATTGTATTGGGAAAGCTCCTTCCCTTCTATCGCTGAATAACAAATCACATTTTCATCTTTAAAAAGATTTTGAATGGATTGAATATGCTCTTTATCAATTACATGCGGTGCGATAACCAACTTGTACGCTCCTTTTATCTGCGAAAACACCGATTGTAAAACCTGTTCATCCGGAGGCCATGTGCTCCCAGCCACAATCAGCTTGCTGTTATCTTTAAATTGTTCAACAAAAGAAAGGGCTGCTTTTTGTTGTGCAATGGTATAAACACGATCGAAACGAGTATCGCCTGTGATGGTAACATTTTTTATGCCAATACTTTGTAATAAATCTTTTGAAACGGTATTCTGTACAAAGAAGTGATTGCATTTTTGCAGTTGCTTTGCAAACCATTGTCCGTATGGCTTAAAAAAGTATTGTGATGGGCGAAAAATAGCCGATAAATAGTAAAAAGGGATTTTTTGCCTGTATAATTCGTCCATGAAATTAAACCAATATTCATACTTGACAAAGAATGCCGATTCGGGCTGCACCATTTCAATAAAACGGCGGGCATGACGTTTTGAATCGCTTGGCAAATAGACAGCGCAATCTATTTCCGCATCATTTTTCTTTATTTCATACCCTGATGGTGAAAAAAAGGAAACCAAAAATTTCCTGTCAGGATACAGTGCCCGCATTTTCTGAATCAGCGGTTTGCCTTGCTCATACTCGCCCAATGATGCACAATGAAACCAGATGGTTTTTTGTTTTTTTGCCCCCCATTGGCGCAAATGTTCCCAAGTTTCTTTACGCCCTTTCCGCAATAGTTTGGCTTTTTCACTAAACAAAGCAGCAAGGGTTATTCCTAAAGAATAAAGATGAATGCCAAAAGTATAAAGTAAACGCATGATGATTAATAGCGGTACAAAGTTTCTATTTTTCGCTTTTCATAGATGGGGATAATCCAACCAACCTTGATGCCCAAAAGTACACTGAATTTTTTACTTTCATCCTTCCCATGAAGCAAGAATTGGAAATTACGGTTGCTCTTTGTCCAGATTTCAGAAACTTCCACTCCCGCATAAAAACTGGTTACACGTACTTTCCTCATAAATACATACCCAATAAATTGCGTCATGCAAAAACCGCCGGCTCGTTGGTCGTATCCTTTTTTATAATCTCCCAATAATTGGGGGATTTGTGAATCAGGGTCATTGATACGGATTTTATGTTCAAAAAAACCGAAATCAGCCCGAAACCAAAGCCCCGAATTTTTCCATTTGTCCAAAGGAACAATTTTCCCGAAAGAAGCACTTAAATTCCAGTATCTGCCTTCAAAATAGATGGTGGCTTTTTGACCGTTTCCATCAATCAAATCCCCATTGGAAGTCAGCATATTTTCTCCCAAGACAGCGGCTTGATTCTTGACTTTGGAGCCGAACAGATAGTTGAAGCAGACCCCATACGTCCAGTTCCCCGCTGTTTTATAGGTAACTCCTATGCCAATATTAGAATTGTTTTTAAATGTTTTTGCCAGACTGCCAAAGGGGAACTGATAAGCATAATTAGCATCAACCCACACCATTTTGGTCGCAGTATCAACAGCATTATTCCTCAACTCCACATCGGCTCTATATTGCGCTTGCAGGGAGAAAAAAATCCCACAAAATAAAAAAAGGAAAAAAATCAACCCTGTTCTCATTATTTATTTAAATTTAGGGTGCAAAGATACACATTTAATTGAAAAAAATAATGTAATTTTGCCCCTTGATAATAACTGCATTTTACGACCTTTTTGGAAAAGATAAAACGATTTAAAAAAGCTCTATGGAACACTTGATAGAAGGATTTAAGAAATTTTGTACTGACATTTTGTTTCAAAATGTCCCTAAAATTGTGATGGCTCTCCTTATTTTATGGATTGGTTGGAAATTAGTGAATTGGGGGGCTAAAATTTTAAAGAGGGGATTCGATAGAAAGAAGATGGATGTATCCTTGCAATCTTTCTTGTTGTCGGTCATCACCATTTTGCTGAAGGTGCTGTTGATTATTACGGCTGCGGGAATGATGGGAATCCAGATGACCTCCTTCATAGCGATATTAGGTGCTGCAGGCTTGGCTGTCGGCATGGCTTTACAAGGGACTTTGCAAAATTTTGCCGGCGGGGTTATTATTTTGCTTTTACGTCCTTTCCGTGTGGGGGATGAAATAGAACAAAACGGCATTACAGGCATTGTAAAGGAAATACAGATTTTCAATACCGTCCTCCGTACCCGTGACAATAAAATTATCATTGTTCCCAATACCGAATTAGCCACAAAAACTTTAACGAATTATACCAAAAGTGAGAACCGTCGCGCGGACATCAATATCGGAATCGCATACGGGGAGGATATTGAAAAGGCAAGAAAAGTTTTAATTGATATGGCGATGAAACACCCCTGCTCTTTTAAAGATGGCGATTTTGCTCCTGTTGTGGTTGTAGCGGACTTGGGCGCAAGTTCTATCAATTTGGTGTTAAGGGTTTGGGGGAAAACAGAAGATTACTTTACCTTGATGTCAGATCTCAACCAAGGAGCATACGATACGCTCAATGAGAATCATATAGAAATACCTTTTAATCAATTACAAGTTCACATAAACCAAAACTAAAATGGGAAAGAAAATATTGGTTGCAACGGGCGGCGGCGATTGTCCCGGATTAAATGCAGTAATCCGCGGTATTGTAAAAAGAGCTGATCAGGAAGGGGATTGGAAAGTATATGGTTGTATGGAATCTTTCAATGGCATTTTGAAAGATCACATGGATATTCGCCGACTTACTAATCAGGATGTGGCAGGAATCCATGTGAAAGGTGGAACGATTATCAAAACCACCAATCGTGGCGGCCCATTCCATTTTCCTGTGCAAAAACCAGATGGCAGTTGGGTGATTGAAGACCGCTCTGCCTTGCTCAAAAAAAGAGTGGAAGAGTTGGGCTTTGATGCCATTATTAATATTGGAGGAGATGGCTCCCAACGTATCTCATTAGGATTAAGCCAAATGGGGCTCAACGTGGTGGGTGTCCCCAAAACGATTGATAATGATTTATCCTCTACAGATTTTACTTTCGGATTCCAAACGGCGGTGGAAATAGCGACAGAGGCTTTTGACAAACTCGTAACGACGGCTTCAAGCCATAATCGTATTTTCATCATGGAAGTAATGGGTAGAGACGCAGGGTGGATTGCACTTAACACCGCTATTGCGGGTGGTGCCGAGGTATGTATCATTCCCGAAATCCCTTACGATCCGCGTATCATCGCCCAGAAAATTGCTGCCCGCTACCAAAATGAATACGGATTTTGTAATATTGTCATCGCTGAAGGTGCCAAAGCCTTGGATGGAAAGGTTACGGGAGTGGCCCCTTCCGCTGTCGGCGATCAGCATATCAAACTTGGGGGTGTGGGCGAAAAACTAAAATCAGAACTCGAATCTTTAGGGGTCCAACACGATATCAGGGTAACCGTCTTAGGGCATCTCCAACGCGGAGGAACCCCGATTGCCTACGACCGTGTGTTGGCTACCGAATTTGGCGTGAAAGCCGTTGAATTAATCAAAGAAGAAAAATATGGGAATATGGTCGTTTATAACCATCCCAAAATTTCATACGTATCTCTCGAAAAAGCTCTTGAAACACCTAATTTTGTTAAACCAGAAACCAGCGACTTGGTTCGTACCGCCCGCGGAGTAGGAATCTCTTTCGGCGACTAATCACCTAATTTATTATTAGTTAATTATGGATAATTTTATCGTTTCCGCACGCAAGTATCGCCCAACTACTTTTTCTTCTGTAGTTGGTCAAGAACACATTACTTCCACCTTGAAGAATGCCATCAAAACAGGGCAGGTCGCTCAAGCATTTTTGTTTTGCGGCCCCCGTGGTGTCGGTAAAACCACTTGTGCCCGTATTTTAGCGAAAGCCTTAAATTGCAACCACTTGACAGAAAATTATGAACCGTGCAATGAGTGCGAATCCTGTCAAGCTTTCAATAAATCAGCTTCTTTCAATGTTTATGAATTGGATGCTGCCTCCAACAATTCTGTGGAAGATATTCGCGAATTGGTCAATCAAGTGCGGATAAGTCCCATCGGGGCAAAGTATAAAGTATATATCATTGATGAGGTTCACATGCTATCCCCCAGTGCTTTCAATGCCTTTTTGAAAACATTGGAAGAACCCCCCGCTTATGCGAAATTTATCATGGCAACTACCGAAAAACATAAGATTATTCCAACTATCCTTTCACGTTGTCAGGTATATGACTTTAAACGGATTCAAGAAATTGACATCGTTAACCATTTGAAATATGTTGCCCAAAGTGAAAATGTAACCGCCGATGATGATTCCTTGCGCATTGTAGCCGCCAAAGCCGACGGCGCTCTCCGCGATGCACTATCCATCTTCGACCAACTGGTGAGCTTCTCGGGAAATAACATCACTTACCAATCTACTATCGCTAACTTAAACGTATTAGACGTTGACAACTATTTTAAAATGGTGGACTACCTTTTTAGTGAAGACCCCACACAATTTTTGCTCCTTTTTAACGATATCTTATCAAAAGGATTTGATGCACAACATTTTATATCTGGCTTGGCTTCCCACTTCCGAAATCTGCTGATGGCGCAAAACATTGCAACGATTCCGCTGATGGAAGTTTCGGAAACCATTAAAGCAAAATTTGCCAAACAAGCCCAAGCATTGGATAAAAACTTGCTGCTACGTGCCGTTGACTTAACCAACAACTGCGATTTTAACTACAAAGCATCCAACAATAAACGCCTCTCCGTTGAAATTTGCCTTATGCAAATTCATGCAAACTATATCTTTGTCAAAAATCGTGCGAATGCCGCTTTCGTCAGGCAACCACGGGGGTGATAAAAAAATAGACATACCTGCTGAGATGGCACCGACCATTCCAAAGCAATCACAAAATGTTTTTGTGGCACCTGATGCTATTTTAAAAAATAGCCCCTCTATCAAAGATTTAATCAAAGAGCCTGTCCCTCAAACTTCTTCACTTGCTGCTTCTTCTGAAAATAAAACAAATGAAGAGGGCAATACTCACACAACAGAAACAAAACAACCCGAAAATCAAAATAGGGAAGATACTTCCACTACAGATAATGCCGTTGAAGTATCAATACAGGATTCGGATGCCCCAAGTAATGAAGCTGAAACCACCCCAGAACCAATTACTTCTCCAGCTCCAACTCCCCAAGCTGAAATATCAGAAACAGAAGATAATCCCGCTCAACAATCTACGGAAAATGAGCCTGTGCCACCCACTACGGCCCCTATAGAAAACGCTTCCCCTCTTTCCAATGAGGATTTTTTAACTGTTTGGAATAATATGGTGGAAGTTGTTTTCAATAAGGTGCCTACATTATATTCTTCCTTGAAACATTCGGCGCTAACACACAAAGACCATACTATTTATCTGACTTTTAAAAACGACCAACAGGAAAATGACTTTAATATCAAAAAGATAGAAGCCTTGCGTGTTTTGCGAGAAGCAGATAATACTATCAATGATATTGTTACCAAGGTGGATCATCAATTGGCAACCAAAAAATATATTATTGATGATACCGATAAAATGCAAGAGTTACGTCGCCAGAATGTGGATATTGACGACTTTTTAACCACTTTAAATTTACGTGTCCATTAATATGAAAAATCCTCTTCTCTTTTTCTTACTGCTACTTATCTGTTTTCCTCTGTTTTCACAAGAAATAGCACAAGAGGAGTTATCGGAAATATTATTGGAAGGTACATATACCGGACATAATATCTACATTTTGAATCCGAATCAGGACGACCGTTTTTGTGTACAGAAAGTGGTGCTGAATGGAAAGTCATACGCCTTTGCCAACCATTCCAACGCTTTTGAAATCAATTTGTCCGGCTTTATGCCGAATGATTTTATTGTGATTCAAATTTTTCACACCCCCAATTGTACTCCGACCATCATCAATCGGGATAAATTGAAAATGGTAACGGAGTTTTCACTCCCCTCTTT
>JAEEUY010000247.1 GCA_016290715.1 Bacteroidales bacterium | reverse complement strand
TCCAAAAGGTGTGAGTTTCTCAGATTTTATTTGTACCTTTGCCATGCCTTGTTACGATTTTCGCTTGTTTTCTAATTGCAACACTAAGATAAGTGAAAAATCTGACACGGCAAAATCCTGGGCAACTTTTTGTTGCTCAGGAACTTATAAATTAATTTAAATCAAAGTGTTGCGGAATTAAGGTTCCAAAATAAAGCATTAAACAATTCAGAACTCCCATTAAGGAATGGCTCGGATCATCAATAAAATAGTTAGAAAATGGAAAAGAAAAAGGTAATGTGGTTTACTGCTGGGTTGCTGAGTCTTTTTCTTGCATCACATGGGCAAGATACGAAATTTGTATTGGAACTGCCCACCTCTCAAGCAACACAAGAGTTCTTTCTACCTGTTCAAACGGCCAATCGACTGGGATGCTGTAATTGGGAAATCAGGGAAGAAAGAATAGATAGTATCTTACGAAATAACGACACTGTTCATCTTTATGTCAATAGGGGCAGAGCCGTTTTGAGTCACAATCGTCGACACAATACCGATATATATGTTTGGAAAGTGCCATTTCAAAGATTTCATTCGGGGGCAAAATTAATTTTCACTAATCATGTTGATTCTTCTGGTATTAAAACAATAGTGATTCAGTTGGAGTGGTGTTCGTATGTGTTCAGAAAAAAGACTAAGAATCGGTTTGTGTATGTTTTGCAAAGTTCCAAGCCCGACCCTACACCAGAGGAAATTATTATTAAAAATATTCCAGTGGAGTATAATTCCTCAAGCCCTGCCCCCCAATAGGCTCTCCCATCATCTCACAAATTCGACAAAACATGTGCATTCTTTCACATTACACAATCCCCACTTTCCCGCCCCCTCCCGCGGCGCGGCACTACAACTCCGCCCTATCCATCTGGTTGAGTGTTGATCCGATGTCGGACAAGTACCCTGGAGTGAGTCCGTACACATATTGTGGGAATAATCCGGTGAGATTGGTGGACCCGGATGGGAGGAAAATCGCACCTGGCAACCAAGCAGGGCAAGAGGCTATTGATAATTATTTCGGAAATTTCAGTGAACGAATTTTAAGAGATGCATTTGGTTTGGTTAAACAACAACACACAGATGATAAAAATGGGAGTTATACAGTCTATATGTCATCTCACCACGAACCCATGAAACAAAATGAATTTTATAGAAAATTGGGGAATTTAAGTAAAATTGAAAAGACAGAGGCCTATGCGGTTTACACAGCGTTATTTGATGAAGGACTTTATATTGTGGGAGTGTGGCAGGAAGAGTTATATGAAGACTATACTATTGGTCAGAAAGTGTTTCAGGAAGGTACACACATAACCGATATGATTGAAGGATATGCCTCTCCTGCTGTGTTTTCCAACAACGCTTACATAGCCGATTTGAATTTCATTAAACAGAATGATGTATCCTCTGCATTTGACATCGCAAAACACAACAAATTTCAAAACAATCGAGATATTTTCACCGAAGACTATAACTATTACGTTAATTATGCGCCAAAAAACAAACCGCTTCAATACCAAAATAATCAGAGCAACAATATTGGATGCCTTATTTTTAATGGAAGGGAGAATGGCAAACAATTAGGCAATGCTTTCTTGCAAATTATTTTAAATCAGGTAAATAATGGAGAATAAACACATGCTATTTGTTATATCTTTATTGTTTTTCTTTGGCATTGGGACTTTGCCAGCTCAAGATTATAACTGGCTTATTTCATCAACTAATGCTCAAGAAGAAGATATGACTGTTTACAATGAAGTATATTTGGATGATACAAATTATTATGTTTCAAGGGATTATTTGTTTATGGACGATCAAAAACATTATATGAGATATTTTATGTCCACGGCAGCTTTGGATTATGAATTTCGAGACAGCTTACCTGATGGATGCTATGTGCTCATCGCTTTAACTCGCAAAGAGGTGGAAAAAATCCCTGATAACCTTCAAAACCGCTATGTTGTGGCCACCGGATGCTTTGAAAATGGAATGAAACAGGGGAAATTTACCTTTTCGACGGTTCAGTCCCCTCCTTTCAAAAAGGGCAGATTGCTAGAAGACAAGCCTGCATATAAAAGCATCGAGTTCGTGAATGATACCGTGAATGGGAATGTGCAAGAATATTTTGATACGGCTCTTTACCACCTTGCACAATATCAAATGGGCGTGTTAAATGGTTATTTTATTTTGGCCAGTTCTACTGCAACATTACTGAAATATTATCAAGATGGAGTCCTTATAAAGGAGTTTTTAATCAAATGAACGTTTGGGAACACTATAAAATCCGTTTTCCCCTTCTTTCAAGAATAAACACAATGACATGCCCCACACCCTATCCCCGCATCATCAAATAACCACTTTCTCGCCCCCTCCCGCGGCGCGGCACTACCATTCCACCCTCTCCATCTGGCTCTCCGTGGACCCGATGGCGGATAAGTACCCGGGAGTGAGTCCGTACGTGTATTGTGCGAACAATCCAGTAAGGTTGGTGGATGAAGATGGGAGGGATATATGGGAACTCGATGAGTGCGGGAATATTATCAACCATATTGAAGATGACATGGTCGATCAATTTCGTATTGTAGATGACAAGGGGGAAAGTATCGCAGAAAGCGATACTTATTATGCGGGAACTTTTGATGTTTTAAAGGAAGAGTCAGGGATAACCGTGTTTGAGGTTAATAGTTTTTCTACAAGTGAATTAATAAGTGCTTTCGAGTTCTTTGCTGACAATATGGATATCGAGTGGGAGAGTATGGTAACGGATTCAAGAGGAATGTTTTTGGGAACGAGTCAAGAAGAACATAAATCGCATTCATATCTATATGTTGAATCACTCGGAGAGACGTTAAGAATACACTGTCACAATCATCCAAATGGTTACAATTTGCCGTCAGGCATTGACGACAATAGTGGCGACATACAAATGGTCAGAAGCAGATCCGGCTTGAAAAGCTATATCTATACACGAGACAAAGGGTATACAGAATATAATCAAGATACATACTATAAGCCATTAAAAATAAGGTACCCTTCCTCTCTCCAAAGATGAATTCGTATGAAAAAAGCCGTTATTGTTCTGACATTGCTACTGCTCGCCAATACACATTGGGGCCAAAGCGTTGTTTCTTCCAAGATATACCATTCTGATTCGAAACAATTGGAGGAGATCTTCCATCAGTTTATCACGGAAGAGAAGAAGCATTCGTATTACCATGATTCACTGGTCTATACCATGAAAATTGTCATATCTGACAGCATGTTGTCGTGCAAGTTCCGCGCAGGGTTATCTCATTATCGAAACGACACCGTTTTTATGGACGAGCAGTGGATAGGGGATTTCCCGCCAGAATACCTTAGAATAGGGGGGCGATTTGTGCGGCTTCTCATTTCCAATGCGGGAACTTATTGGCCTCCGATGCCGTTCATTCATGATTCGGATGAGTATTGTACAGTTGTTGGACGACATATCGAACGCGACCCCGCATATGAAAACATAGATGACAGTATCTTTCCTTCGGTATGGGAATTCCAATATCTAGATGGGAAATTCCAAATGATAAAGATAACGGAAGGTATAAAATTTTAACCAAGATAAAATTCCATGCAGTAAGATT
>JAEEUY010000246.1 GCA_016290715.1 Bacteroidales bacterium | reverse complement strand
GCATAAAATGCGGTTGTCCGCTCTGCACAAAGTCCGGAAGGATAGGCAGAGTTTTCTTGGTTGTTGCCGGTAATGATTTTGCCATTGGCCAAAAGAATAGCTGCCCCCACTTGAAAATGAGAGTATTTAGCATAAGCACGAGTGGCAGCTTCACGCGCAGCCGCTACGAGTTCCCGGTCTTCTTTGAGCATTTCACTTTCTTTCTCAAAAACAGTAATGTTGAATTTTATTTCGCGTTGTTCCATGATTTATTGTTTTATCACTTTTAAGGAGATTACTTTTTTATCTTCACAGGTTATTCGGATGATGTAAATACCTGCAGGATAATTTGGCAAATCTATTTTGGTCTTACTTTCATTTGATTTTTGCTCTTGGACACATCGCCCGAACAGATCAAAAACTTGAATGTGAATCGGGGCATTGTCTTCACGTTGAATCCAGCAGTATTGACTGGTCGGATTGGGGAATAGACTAAATATTTTATTGATTTCTGACAGATGAATGTCAACCCCCACCGTCGTGTCAACAACCGTGGTATCTGTAATGGTCGTGTCAATAATAGGCGGGTCAATGACGGTTGTATCAATGATAGGGGGATCAACGACGGTCGTATCAATATTGGTATTTTCGTACGGGAAGATGGTAAAATATTTGCGTTCTCCACGGCAGGAAACCCCGTCAATATTGCGTCTTGCCTGATACCAATAGGTTGTGGTATCATTAATGGCAGGCGTAGTGAAAACCGAGCCTTCATAGGTGGGAACTTCTTCTGTTTCAGAAGAGAACCATGCTAAATTTTGTTCATCAGGGGCTTCAACAGAAAGCGTTTCGCCTATCAGAACAGTGTAATCCTCTATATCTGGTGTAGTAACCAAGGGCCAAAGCTGGACATCATAAATGGTTGCTGTACTATCTGTCGCCGAAATGTTAAATGTTATAGGTTCGTAGCAGTCGGCGGAAACAGTAATGTTGTAGGTTCCCGATTTTATAGGACGGTAGTACTTTCCGGAAGGAAGATGACTATACACTTCTGAATGGTCGCGGTCGTGATTGTTGATCCAAATTTTAGCTTCAAGCGGATCTCCCGTCAAGGCATCTGTAATGGTCCCATGGAAACCGTATGTGCATTCCAAGATGTATTGCAGCAGCGCTGTCTGGCTATACTGCCAATAAGTTGGTAGGTTGCTGGAATTTACCACTTTATTAGAGCTAACTTCAAGTGTGATTTCTCTACAATATTGGTAATAGGTCATGTAATCTTGCCGAGAGCCAGTAATAACGTACCAGTCACCACCTTCGGTAATACCGCCTTCTTCTGTCATATAGGAGCTATGGGCATCTTGGCAGTGTTGTACGTAGCGACGGCACGTGGTTTGGAACCAGTTGTCATCGGCATGGGATTTCGTTGAGGATTCCCAAGTGTCCCAAGGGAAATTGGCAAGTTCGGCTCCCCCGTGAAAATTGGCGGACATAACAAAATGGTGCGCAGTGGCAAAGTTTATCATTGCGCGTGTCTCGGGTTGTATGGTAACAGAATTTTCTACCGTAGGCGCAGGATAATTTCTGTTCATATCATATCCATTGGCGTTGGCACGAGTGGAATAATAGGAGCTGATGCTATTGTCGCTGCTGTGGTATGTGCCGTCGGGATTTTCCAAAGGCGTGATCCATAAATCCACATTTTGAAGAATATTTTGCACGATGGGGTCCGCTGGATGGTTGAGAATGTAGTCAATCAAATGGAGCATAAGATAATACCCCACCGGTTCATCGCCATGAATTGTGGAACTATACCAGAAGGCCGGCCGTTGGTTGGAATCAGCCAAATTATTGCTGATATGGACTGCAAAAATAGTGTGGTGAGATGGGGTGTCAGATAAAACCGTATCAATTTCACAGAGGGTTGGGAATTGCGACTGGAAATTTGCCAGCATTTGGGTATAAGTACTATAGGTGGGATATTTGTCCCAATTGGCCATTTCGCTCACGGAATTGGCCATTTCTACGCTTCCCCATGGCGGGCGTTCGGGAGTGATGAGTTCGTAAGGTATATTCAACGCTTCAAAAGCGGCATATTCCCGTTGTGAAAGCCACATGAGAACAAAATATTGCCCACTTCTTTCATCAAAAGTTACTTTGTCAACCGAAAACTGTCGGGCTAAATTGTTCACTTCAGTTTTGGTGGGAAGGTAAGTAGTGAGATAAACTTCCGACAAAGGGCAGTTACTCAAACTATTTTGTGCCCACAATGACAAGCTAAAACAAATGCTTAAAAGGAGAAGTAATATCTTTTTCATCTTTAAATCAAATTTTTCATTTGTTCCATAAGTTCTTTGGAAACAGATACTTGAGGCAGGCGAAGAATATTTTTTATTTTCCCTTGTAACGAAAGTAGCGCTTTAATGCCCGAAGGGTTCCCCTCTTTAAAGCAAGCTTGGGTGATATCCAATAACGACAAGTGGATTTTTCTGGCAGCAGTGATATCGCCAGATAAGGCGAGGCGCACCATTGTACTTACTTCTTTGGGGAAAGCATTAGCGACTACAGAAATAACGCCGATGGCACCCGTGGCAATCAGTGGAAGTGTGAGGGCATCATCTCCGGAAATAACGGAGAAGTCACCAGGTTGGTGGTTAATCACCCGCATAATCTGATTCATCATGCCGGAGGCTTCTTTTATTGCTATAATATTGGGGCAGTCGTTGGCGAG
>JAEEUY010000245.1 GCA_016290715.1 Bacteroidales bacterium | reverse complement strand
TTTCGGGTCGTTTTTGCTTCCCACCCTCACGGCAATATAGGTCTGAATTTTTGGAACATCCTTATACACAGACATATATACTTTCATTCCATTTTGCAATGTGTAAATCTTCACATTGAAAGGATCATTCTTGACCGTTTCAAACGTATGATTTTGTGCATAGCTGGTCATGCACAAAAACAACAAACCCAGTATCAATAATTTATACTTCATATCAAAATAAATTAGGATTCTTTGTAAATAATCATCATTTTTTGCGAACTATTTTTCCAAATCAAACATTGTTTTAACGGGATGGAAAGTGGTCAGCGGCACTTCCACAAAAATCGTGTTCCATTTGGCCATAGCGCCATTCCACAATCCCGGCAACTCCATGGCTTTCAACGGTTTTCCTTCGTATGACTTGGAAGAGATAAACCCTGTTTCAGGATCCACAAAATCTAAAAGATTAAAATAGTGATGGTCGAAAGTGAGGAAACTGCATACCATATCCACCGGATTAAAATGAGTTGCGTTGGCCACAATTTGTTTTTGCTGTGGATTATTCATATCCATTTGGGAGGATTCCACAATTTGCAGACTACACTCACCCTCTCTGTTTTTCACAAAATAGGGACCGCCGCCAGGTTCACCTTCATTTTTAACCATCCCGCACACACGTAACGGACGATTAAGAATCTTACAAAGCGTATTGCGGTCGGCAGCAGCGGGAACAGATAAAGATAATTTTTGCTCTATAAAAATCTTTATTTCCGCCAATTTATTTTCTGGAATAGCATCTTGTTGAAGCCATGAAAGATAGGTGAAAATCTGTTTTTGCACCTTCAACAAATAGGCAGCCAGAACTTTCTTATAGGTGATAGTATCTTGTAATTCACTATCATAAAATACGTTGTCAATATTTTTTACGAAAACAAGGTCTGCTTTTATTTCGTTCAGGTTATAAATCAGGGCACCATGGCCGCCCGGCCGGAACAGCAGATTGCCTTGATTATCGCGAAACGGCTGGTTATCCTCCGTAGCCGCTAACGTATCGGTAGCAGGGCGTTGCGTGGACCATTCCACATGATACTTCACCCCAAAACGCTGTTCATATTTGGGCAACACTTTGGCAATCAGACCTTCAAAAAGTGTTTGGTGCTGTGGAGAAATGGTAAAATGAATAAAACATTGGTTACCAGCACTTCTCGCATAATTAGCTGCTTCCACCAAATGTTCCTCCAAAGCAGTGCGGGTCTCTTGCCCATAACGGTGGAATTGCAAAACGGCTTTGGGTTTGCTCCCATAATCCAAACCTTTCTTCGTTAACAGATATTGTAAAATGAGCTGGTAGTGTCCCTCTTCAATTTCCGCTTGCAGCGACAATCCATCCGCTTGCATCACAGCATTCAACTCGTCATAAAAAGCATAATGTTTCAAATTCTGCAACAGTTTCAGCGCTTTCGAGCGAGTGTTTTCATCCTCATTTTCCATGTAGGTAAAAACCTCTTTAAACATACGTGAAGCCGCTCCGGAAGCGGGGACGAACTTAACTATCCGCTTATTTTCCGTTAGCGCAGAATATTCCGACAGAAATTGTGCACACTCTTCCTTCCCAAATCTGGTAATCCCATCGCCAATGGTGGCGGCACGTTGCAAGTCGGCAAAATCAAAGCCTGTTTCAAAATAACCAAATTGTTTTGCCACTTCTTCAGGATTACTCCCTCTTTGTTGAAGAAACAGCAAATCATTCTCTGTAAAAATTTTAGATATATTCATACTTATTAATAAAGATAAACAATGAAACTAATAGCGGCAAATTTACACAATTTTTTTTGTGTTTCAAAGAGATTCGCTAAAAAATAATGACGTATAGTTAAAATTACCAAAAAGAAGGAGATGTTGGGATGGAACCACAATATTTTTTATGAAATTCAATTTTTTCCTCATAGCTACACTCAATCATTAGTTCCAAATTTTGAAAAGTGATGGTTAATGGGGGCTGATTGTCCATTTCGCAAATTTTCAATAGTATGTTTCTTTTGATATAGGATTGTACTTTGGTTAATTTTTGTGCTCGAATGAATCTTTTTACGAGCAATTTGTTATACCGTGGGAGCAGCCGTTCAGTAATCTCTCCATACAAAGTAACGAGTTCTCTTCCATCATAAATTTTTTCACTGCAGCAAAAAGTAAGAGGAATTGTTTGTTTCGCTTTTTTAGCAAAAAGACAAAAATTTTCGGATAAGCTGCGAGGGTCTTTTGTTGGGACAGAAATTGAGAAGGTGATATAAATACAATATGGCGCAGTTTCCGCTGTGCAATATAATTCTCTAATTGTGTCATTGGACATAATTCCAATATTGAGATCTACAAATACGACTTTATTGAGCATAATACCATTTTGCGCATACAGAGACGTTGGAATGAGCTGCGTCCTTTTTGAAAATCAACAGCATATTTCTTCATAAGCACTTAAGGATTTAAACTTATAACCCGTCCAACTTTTGGGGTACAGTTCAAACGTGTAGCTCTTCCCAAAAATCGGACTGTTTGAAAGTGGACAAAACCTTCGCATAACGAAACCTTCCTCTATTTTTTCGTTTCGTAGAGCGACCTTACAGTACGTATCTGTTCCCTTACGAGATAGAAAGTTGCGCCGGAGCAACCTTTGACCATTTCTGTTTTTTGGGATACGAAAGTATTGAGTTTCGACAAATACTCCTCCTTGGAAGTTGTCCCCTCTGCCACCTGAGTCAAGCCTTTCTCCCAACTGGCGGTCAATTTGGGATTTAAAAGCGAGGGTATTGAATAATACACAATCTCATAAACCATTTCCCCAATTTTCATCGGGGAAAGAATCTGTGTTTTGGCATTTAATCGGATGTATTCCAATGTTTGTAATTTTTTCAGAATCTCCGCACGGGTGGCTGATGTTCCAATTCCACTCCCTTTAATCTGCTCACGCAATTCAGCATCCTCAATCAACTGTCCCGCATTCTCCATCGCCAAAATCATCGTTCCTGAATTATACCGTTTGGGCGGTGAGGTTTTCCCTTCGCGAATATCATAACCCAACACATCCAAAATATCGCCTTTCTTCAGTTTTGCCATCAACTTCGCCAATTTGACCTTATCGTTGGGCACCTCTTTTTTCTCCATTTTGTCTTCCTCCTCTTTTTCCCCCTCCTCATCGCCACTTTCGCCGGTAACGACCAGATAACCCATCTCTTTCAACGTTTTTAAAGTAGTGGCAAAGGTTTCTTGTGCAATGTCAAGGAGCAACGACACTTTGGAAAAGACAGCAGCAGGGTAAAAAATCGACAAAAAACGTTGACAGATAAGCAAATACACACCCATAGCGGTCGGCGACAAAGTGCCTAATTGCGTAATCCCCTCCCCTGTCGGTATAATCGCATAGTGATCCGAGATTTTCGAATCATCCACATACTTGGTTTTGGCTATCTTGGCGTGCAGTGCATTGTCCAATATGTGTGCGGCAAAGGGGGCGACCTGTGCCACCGATTTCAAGCCTGCAATATTGTTTCCAATAACTTTGGCTATAGCCGTTGACAGCACACGTGCATCCGTTCGCGGATAGGTCGTCAGTTTTTTCTCATACAACTCTTGCGCAATGTTCAATGTTTCATCCGGACTGATTTTAAATTTCTTTGCACAAGCCGCTTGCAACTCTGCGAGATTAAAAAGCATCGGAGGATTTTTCTTTTCAGATTTCCGCTCTATACTTTTAACTTCAGCGGTTTTGGCTTGTGCCAAGCGGGTTATCAAGGCTTCAGCATCTTCCCGTTTGAGAAATCCACTATCCTTATACAACTGGCTTGGGGCATAGAAAGCAGGATTTTCAGCAGGTTTCCATTCAGCATCAAAAGTGGTTTCATCCCCGGAAAGATGGGCAATAATACGATAGAACAACGTTTCCACAAAATTTCTAATTTCCCGTTCCCGTTGTACAATCATTCCCAAGACACACGTCATCACACGTCCGACAGCCACAGGGATCCATTTTTGCGTCTCTGCCACCTCATTCAACATCCGGCCGAACTGTACCGACAACACACGGGAAAAGTTCATGCCCATCGCATAATCTTCAATGGCTCGCATATATCCCGAAGCGCCCAAATTAGCATATTCCGACATCGGCTTTGCTGTCTGAATGCCTTTACGCAACTCATTGTCGGTTACAGAGTCTATCCACACCCGTTTTTCAACCGCCTGTGATGCCACTCCCGCCATCATCCGTACCAGTTCCTCAATATACTGTCCCTCCCGCGCAGGATCTCCTGCCCACAAAATCTCCGAAATATCCGTGCGATTCAACAAAGTCCTAACCACTTCGTACTGCTTGCTAACATTGGGGATCACTTCGTAACGATATTGTTTCGGAAGGAATGGCAGCGTAGCCAAACTCCATCTTTTTAACGAAGGATCATAACCGTCGGGCAAGGTCATCGTTATCAAATGACCCACACACCAAGTAATCACATAATCTTGATTCTCAAAATACCCATTATTGGGACTTTGACTCACAGACAAAATGCGAGCAAATTCTCGAGCGACAGAAGGTTTTTCAGTAATAAGTAGTGTTTTCATCTATGAAGTCATTGATTATCTATTGGTCAATCTGTTGATTCTCTTTTTTGCTTTTCTCCACAAAACAATAAAAAAGATATAAAAGAGCAGAGACAAAACAGCTGCCATAGAAGGGTCGTCTTCCGTAAGCAGATTCGCATACATCAGAATAAAATCGTAGATGCCATGAAATAAGACCGGAACCAGCCATGCCAAGAACATATAACGGGAGCGCTTACGCGGACGGAATTTGGCCAAGGCGAAGAAATAGCCCATGAAAACGGCAAAGAAAAAGTGGGCAGGAACCGCAGTTAATGCACGGGCAACGGCGACTTCCACCCCACCCTGCATCACATACAGGACATTTTCGAATCCGGCAAACCCCAAGCCAACAAAAACCGCATATTCAATACCATCAAAATACTCGTCAAAATGGCTGTTTTTCCATATAAACCAATATAAAAAAAGCAGCTTGAAACTTTCTTCGGGAACGGCTGCGAAACAAAAAGCCTGATATAAAGCCTGCTGTAGAGACTCAGTAAAAATCTCAGGTTCCGGAAGCTGAAGCAATTCATGGGAAGCGAGAACAGCCAATGCAGACAAAATGCCTCCCAACAGTGCCTTTAGCAATACACGCAATGGCTCTTTCTGATAGCGGTCCTTTGCATATATGTATATAAGCAGCAGGACAACGGGCAACAATGAAGCAAGCAAAATCCAATCCATGGCTGACAATAGAGCTATTTCTCCCAAATTTTATTTTCCCAATCTTCGTATTTTCCGACATCACACCATGAATCATCCTGATGCATATAACCCCTGATTGACTGGTTTTGAGCAAGTTGCAAATACAGCGGGGTCATCGACATTTTTTGATGCGGGGGAATATGATTCATAATTTCCCTGTTAACGACATGAATCCCACTAAAAGCCAACAACTTCTCGTGAGACGCCATACGTGCCATCTTTTTCTCCCCCGTCTTCATATTCTGCCACCCGCAGAGTTGCATTGAATCCTCGTCGAAAATGAAATAGCGCCGGGTATTACGCTCACGCACAGCCAACGTAGCCAACGCGTTGTCTCTTATATGGCTATCCATCAGCTTTTGGAGATTGATGTTGGACAAGATATCCACATTGTAGAGCAGGATATGTTCCGCATCTCGCAAAAGAGGCTCTGCCTGCTTCAACCCGCCGGCGGTATCCAACAGTTCATCACTCTCATCAGAAATCATCACATCAGCATCAAAGGAATGCGTGGCAATATAATTTTTCATCAAATCGCTAAAATGATGCACATTAACGACAATGTGACGAATTCCCTCGGCAGTAATTTTTTCAATCGCAATTTGCAGCAGGGTTTTCCCATTGATTTCCACCAACGCTTTCGGTTTATCCGCTGTGAGAGGATAAAGACGCGTACCCAAGCCGGCAGCGAAAATCATGGCAGATACTTTTGATGTCACTACGAATCTATTTTAACAACCTTATTATCAAATAATTGATATTTTTCTCCACTTTCCGGACAAACAGCCATCCCATTTTTATCAAAATAAAGACGATGCCCATACTCACTCATCCAACCAATCTGCTTGGAAGGGTTCCCCACAACGAGGGCATAGGGGGGGATATTTTTCGTAACCACAGCTCCGGCACCGATGAAAGCATACTCACCAATATCGTGCCCACAAACCACCGTTGCATTGGCACCGATGGTGGCACCTTTCCCCACGTGAGTTTTGGCATACTGGTTTTTCCTATTGACAGCACTGCGCGGATTTATCACATTGGTGAAAACCATGGATGGCCCCAAAAAAACATCATCGTCGCAGGTAACGCCAGTATAAACCGATACATTATTCTGTATTTTAACATTATTCCCCAAAACAACTTCTGGCGAAATCACAACATTCTGACCGATATTGCATCTTTCGCCGATGACGCAATGCGACATGATGTGTGAAAAATGCCATATTTTAGTGCCATCACCGATGGAACAATCTCCATCGATAATGGCTGTTTCGTGTGCGAAATAATTCTGTTTCATTTATTTATCATCATTAAGTGCCTTAATTCCAGGCAATTCTTTCCCTTCCAAATATTCCAACATCGCACCGCCACCAGTACTAATGTAAGAAACGAAGTTAGAAAGTTTGTAATTGTTGATAGCGGCAATGGAATCCCCACCACCAATCAAAGAGAATGCGCCGGAAAGTGTTGCCACAGAAACACATAAGGCAATGGATTGAGTCCCCTTTTCAAAATTCGGAAATTCGTAAACACCGACAGGTCCATTCCATAAAATGGTGTTTGAATCCTTAATAATAGAGGCAAACTTGCGAATGGTTCTCGGACCGATATCCATTCCTTCCCAATCGTCAGGGATATTATTTTTAGTGGTAATATAGGTTTGCGCATCATTGGCATAACGATCTGCACACACATTGTCTATCGGGAAGAAAATATCCACCCCTTTCAAGTGTGCTTTTTTAATGATACTCTTGGCATACGGAACCATATCCTCTTCCAATAGGGATTTGCCAATTTTAACCCCCATCGCATACAAAAAAGTATAGCTCATGCCACCAGCGATAATCAGATTATCCACTCTATCTAACAGAAATTCAATAATTTTCAGTTTAGTGGAGATTTTACTACCCCCAATAATAGCCGTAAACGGAGCTTGGGCATTGTTCAATACCTTATCCAAATTGGTTGCTTCTTCGTATAACAGATAGCCCGCATAGGATTTGCCGGGGAAGAATTTAGCCACCGTCGTTGTAGATGCATGCGCACGATGAGCCGTGCCAAAAGCATCATTCACATAAATATCACCCAAACGGGCAATAGCTTGGGCAAAGTTCTCATCCCCTGCCTCTTCTTCTTTATGAAAACGCAGATTCTCCAACAAGGCCACCTCTCCTTCCTTCAAAGCGGAAACTTTCTGCTCAATGTCTGATGACAATACATCCCCTAAGAATTTCACTTCCGTTTCCAAAATCTCGCTGGCTTTGGCAACAATGTGGCGCAAAGAGAACTTATCATTCACCTCCCCTTTCGGACGGCCGAGGTGTGACATCAGGATGGCGATTCCGCCTTCAGACGTTATCTTCTTCACCGTATTAATGGTTCTGATTATTCTGGTAGCATCCGTAACCTCCATTGCATCATTCAATGGAACATTATAATCTACTCTGACTAAAACTCTTTTGCCTTTTAAAGAGGCTTCATTAATTGACTTCATAATTATTTGATTTTTAATTAAATATTCGTGTG
>JAEEUY010000244.1 GCA_016290715.1 Bacteroidales bacterium | reverse complement strand
TCAATTTTCTGACGGGCTTGGGTAACTAAATCAAGATAGAAATGAAGGTTGTGGAGAGAGCCAATCATCGGACCGAGGGTTTCGTTTGCAGTATAAAGGTGCCGCAGATAGGCTTTGCTATGAATTCGGTCGGCGAGCAAGTCGCTGTTAGCGTCGATGGGGGAGAAATCATATTTCCATCGTTCGTTTTTCATATTCATAACGCCGTTCCACGTAAAGATAGTCCCATGTCTTCCAGCTCGGGTGGGCATGACACAATCCATCATATCGACACCTAAAGCTATGTTTTCCAATATGTTCGCAGGTGTTCCAACCCCCATGAGATAGCGGGGTTTGTCTTTAGGGAGAATGCGGCAGCAGAGATCGGTGATTTCATACATCATTTCCGTGGGTTCTCCTACCGACACACCCCCTATAGCGTTTCCTTCGCGTTCAAGTGAGGCAATGTATTCGGCCGATTTGGTGCGCAAGTCTTTGAAAACACTCCCTTGAACGATGGGAAACAGGGTTTGCGAATGACCGTATTTCGGCTCCGTCTGGTCAAAATGGGTACAACAGCGGGCAAGCCATTTGTGGGTGATGTCCAACGATTTGCGTGCATATTCGTGGTCGCAAGGGTAGGGGGGGCATTCATCTAACGCCATCATGATATCAGAACCTATACTCCGTTGGATGTCAATAACCTTCTCCGGACTGAAAAGGTGTTTGGAACCATCAATATGCGAACGGAACCAAACGCCTTCGTCGGGTTTGATTTTCCGCTGTCCACTCAACGAAAACACTTGGAATCCGCCGCTGTCGGTCAGGATGGGCTTGTCCCAAGCATTGAATTTGTGCAACCCGCCGGCGGCTTCAATCACTTCCATCCCCGGCCGGAGGTATAGATGATAGGTGTTGCCCAATATGATTTGCGCTTTCACCTGCTCCCTGACATCATTGATATGAACGGCTTTAACGGCCCCCACCGTTCCTACGGGCATAAATATAGGTGTTTGTATGTTTCCATGGTCAGTAATAATCGTTCCCATCCGTGCGGAACTCTTCTCATCTGTTTTCTCTATTTTGAACTGCATTTTGTTAGTATTTTTCGGCAAAAATAAGGGATTTTTTCTAAATCTTTAGATATTTTTGCAATTTAATATGAAATAGTAGTATGTTGTTTATTGTACTTCAACAACTTTCTCTTGTTTGTCTGATAATTTTAGGGGTAATTACGTTAGTATTGCTGTTATACTATTTCGGTTTATTCGCTCGTTTCTCTTTCAGGAAGGAAAAACCGCTTCATGCGACGGAAGATTTCCCTCCTGTTTCTATCGTTATTACCGCTCGCGACGAAGCCCACAACCTGATTAAATCCCTGCCTTCACTTCTTACACAGGAGTATCCTAATTATGAGGTGGTTTTGGTGAATGATAATTCACGGGATGAAACAGCTTCATTGTTAGTGGAATACAAACAACGGTACAATCATTTGCACCCAGTGGATTTGTCTTCCTCTATCTCCAATATGCAAGGGAAACGTTTCCCGTTGTCTATTGGCATACAAGCGGCTACGCACGAAAAAGTGTTGTTGACAGATGCTTGTTGTATCCCTTCTTCCCCCTATTGGTTGCAGCATGTCGCGCAACAATTTGTCCGTAATACGCAAATCGTTATAGGGCACGTTACCTGTCCGAATCAGGAGGGAGCCAACAATCGCATCCAACGGTATGATGCCTTGATGAGCTCGTTGCAGGCTTTTTCGTATGCCATGGCAAACATGCCTGTATTGGCGAACGGCCGGAATTTGGCCTATACGAAGACGATATTCTTTCAAAACCAGAAGAAATTTGTATCCCAGTTTCGTTTGCCTTTCGGCGATGATGATATTTTTATCAATGAAATTGCGAAAAAAAATATTCAGAATGTGGTGTCTCACCCTGATGCAACAATCATCCAGCCACAAGATTCATTCTTTAACTGGTTGCGTAAGAAGAGGTTCCAATGTATATCCCGATCTCATTACAAGTTGAAATCGCGTTTCGTATTGAGAAATTACAACTGCATGTCGTTGCTTTTCTATTTCGCTGCGATAGTCGCTCTCATTGTTAGTCTGGGAAATTTGGCCTGTTTGCTGACGGCGATCGGCATCATCGTGGTGAAAATAGCCTCTCAGTATGTTGTACAAGGAATGGCCGCTGCGAAACTGAATGAAAAAAAACTCATCCCTCTATTTTTGTGGTACGACATAGTATTCGCTTTTCTAAATCCGCTGATTAATTTAGCATCAAATTTTGAGAAATGGAAGTAAAAAATAGTATTTCAGAAAAAGCCGAACGTGACGCGTTGCTGGTAAAAGATGCACTGGAAAATGGCAGTCAGAAAGCCTATTCCGACTTGCTCCGTTATTATCGCGACCCTCTCTACTTCACGCTTCTTAAAATGATGAAAAATCCGAGTGATGCGGAAGATCTAACCATTGAGGCTTTTGGCAAGGCTTTCCGCAATTTGGACAAATATACAACCGATTACGCTTTTTCCACTTGGCTTTTTAGAATTGCTATCAATAATTGCATTGACTATATGAGGCGGAAAAATACGAGTCCGCAATGTGTTGATGAGGATTTTATCAATATAGAAAATTCAGTAGGCCGCGGGGCCGCGGGGTTCAGTTCGGAATTTTCCCAAGAAGAGTCCTATATGAAAAAAGAACGTATCCGCGTGATGCATTGGGCGGTTGAACAGCTGCGCCCAAAATACAGGACATTAATAGAACTTCGTTATTTTCAGGAACTTAGTTATGAGGAAATAGCCCAAGAGTTAAACATTAGCATGAATAATGTTAAAATCCAACTTTTCCGTGCCAAATATATGTTGTCGGGCATCATGGAAAAAATGAAATACGCAATATGACTTATCCTTGGGGAGATGGCAGGCGTTTTAATTCATACAAACGTTTTTTGGTGCAGCAGTTTGGCACGCGCGCACAAAAGCTGACGATTGACGCTGGTTTTACGTGCCCCAATAGAGACGGCACTGTGGGGACAGGAGGGTGTTCCTATTGCCTGAATGATGCCTTTAACCCATCGTATTGTAAACCTGAAAAATCTGTCCGGCAACAATTGGAGGAGGGAATCGGATTCCATCAGAACAGATACCGCCGCGCGCAAGTATATCTTGCTTATTTCCAAGCTTTTTCTAATACTTACGCCCCTTTGGAAAAACTAAAGGATGTTTATCAACCTGCTCTGCAGCATCCGCAAATAAAGGGACTGATTGTTGGCACCCGTCCCGATTGTATGGATGAAGAAAAATTGGATTTTTTTGCGGAATTGCAGAAAAAAATGTTCGTTTCTATTGAATATGGGGTGGAATCATGCCATGATGAGACGTTGCAGCGCATAAACCGTGGACATGCGTTTGCATGTGCCCAAGAAATGATAGCGAAAACAGCGCAACGCCATATTCATTGTGCGGCACACTTTATTTATGGCTTGCCCGGCGAAACGCCGGCAATGTGGTTGGATGACCTCCATATCATTAACCGGTTGCCCATCAATGGCATTAAATTCCATCAGCTGCAGATTATCAAAAATACCAGAATGCAGGAGGAATATGTGAATAATCCTGCTGATTTTTACACTTTTACACAAGATTCATACGTGGATTTTATTGTGAAAATCACAGAGAATCTTAACCCGGATTTTGTGATTGAACGCTTTGCAGGAGAAGTCCCTCCCAGATTCCTGTACATTAACCAATGGGGGCTTGAACGTTATGATGTCGTGTTACAAAAAATAGAGAAACGTATGGCACAATTGGATACGTGGCAAGGAAAAAATATTTGTTAAAAAGGATATTTATTACAAAAAAATGTATTTTTGCACCCTTTTTTAGAAAAATCTTATCGCAACGTGAATTTTAAGAGTAGTATATTAGTTTTGGTCTGTTCACTCCTTTTGATGGGTTGTGCTAAAAATAAAAACCGCATCACCATTATTCCGCAGGCACAAAAAAATCATTTACAAACAGAATCTATCAAAGGCCAGGTCAAATCATTGGAGGAGTGTAAGTTCGCCACGGTGGATAAGACGGGAGAAAAAATAGATACCTCAAAATTGTTGTCTATTACACACAAGTTTTACAGCGCCGACGGGTATCTGAATCGCGTGGTGATTATGAATAGCCGGCATGACACCATGTCGGTGCGTAATATATATTACGATGACAATGCAAAGATGATTAAAGATGAACTGTTTGATAGTGCGGGTGTTAGGGTGCAATATACGCTCTATGAGAACGATAAGCACGGATTCAGGGTTAAGGAATCAAGATTTGCCAACGATTCGTTAATCCAAACATTGAGTTATAAAAATGACGGATATGGTAATCCGCTAGAGATTACCCTCGTTTCTGAAGCGTTTTCGCAGAAGATAAAATATTCCTATAACGAGGTGGGATTGCCTTTGAAGGTGGATGAGTATGACCCTGACGGGCAAATATTCAAGTATGTAACCATGGAGTACGACAATTATGGTGATCTGGTTAACAAAAGAGTGTATCGTAAGGATGGGATAATGTTGGAATATACTCATATTCAGATGAATGAAAAGGGAGAATGGCAAAAACAGGTCTATGAAAGTCTGTTGCCGGGGGTGAATATTACTGAAGTGACAGAGTACTCAAACCATGATGGGAAAGGGAATTGGTTGCGAAAAGTGCGAAAAATAGACGATAAAGCGTATTTTATTAATACAAGAACAATTGAATACTATTAATTAAAAAAGAAAAAATGGACTTAAGTAAAATCTTATCAATTACAGGCAAAACGGGATTGTATCAATTAATTTCTCAAGCGAAAAACAGTTTCATCGTTGAATCTTTGATTGATGGCAAACGTTTCCCCGCTTTTTCACAAGATGGTGTGGCAAATTTGGAGAATATCTCCATTTTCACAGAGGATGAGGACGTTACGTTGGAATCAGTATTCCAATCAATTTATAAAAAGGAAAATGGAGGAAAAGTGAATGTGAATCTGTCGGATAATGTGGCAATGAAGCAATATTTTGCCGAAATTCTTCCAAATTACGACAAAGAACGGGTTTATGTTTCCAATATGAAAAAAGTGTATGTGTGGTATAATTTATTGGTGGAGCATAATTTGATAGACTTGGAACCTAAAAAAGAGGAAGAGGAGAAAAAATAGCCGAATGGTCAAACAACGGCTTCTGAATAGGCAAAATCCCTGTTGTAATAGTTGTTGCAATAGGGATTTTTGTTTTGGTTTTGTATATTTTTAAACTTATTTGCAAAAAAATAAAATAACTGATTGTCAGAATAAAAAAATATTGTACTTTTGCAGCCTTAAAATTTGAAGTATAATTTAATAGAAAACAAACAGATTTAATTATTAAAAAGTATGCCGACAATTCAGCAATTAGTTAGAAAAGGAAGAAAGAAACTGACTTCACAAAGCAAGTCAAAAGCTTTGGACGCATGTCCACAGAAACGCGGAGTTTGTTTGAGAGTTTACACAACCACTCCTAAAAAACCTAATTCAGCCATGCGTAAAGTAGCAAGGGTACGTTTGCAGAACCAAAAAGAGGTGAATGCTTACATTCCTGGCGAAGGCCATAATTTGCAAGAGCACTCTATCGTATTGGTACGTGGAGGTCGTGTAAAAGATTTACCAGGTGTTAGATATCACGTTGTTCGTGGAGCTTTAGACTCCGCCGGCGTTGAAGGAAGACTCCAGGGTCGTTCAAAATATGGTGCGAAACGTCCAAAGAAAAAAGCATAAGTCTTTCAAAATAACTAATAAAGTAAAGTAAATTGAACACCAAAATGGGTGTTTTCAAGAGTAAGTAAAATTTTTATTGAAGTTACAGAACTATGAGAAAAGCAAAACCAAAAAGTAGAATTATCCTTCCCGATCCGAAGTATAACGATGTAATGGTGACAAAATTTGTCAATAACATTATGTTAAAAGGGAAAAAACAAACCGCATTTGAGATTTTCTATGCTGCTATTGACATTGTAGCTGAAAAAACAAATGAAAACGGTATTGAAGTATGGAAACAAGCATTAACCAACGTTACTCCTACCTTGGAAGTTAAGAGTAGAAGAATTGGTGGTGCCACTTTTCAAATCCCTACCGAGCTCCGTCCTGCCAGAAAACAATCTGTAGGCATGAAGAACTTGATCAACTTCGCCCGTAAACGTCATGAGAAATCAATGGCCGCCAAGTTGGCTGCTGAAATCATGGCCGCTTACAAAGAAGAAGGTGCTGCTTTCAAACGTAAAGAAGATATTCATAGAATGGCTGAAGCTAACAAGGCATTCTCTCACTTCAGATTTTAATCGTAATAGTTTTCTATTAGCAAGTTAGGTTAGTAAAAAAGGTTCTTATTATGTCGGAAATATTGTCTAATATTCGTAATATCGGTATTATGGCTCACATCGATGCCGGTAAGACGACTACAACCGAAAGAATCCTTTTTTATACTGGCAAAAATTATAAAATCGGCGAAGTCGATGAAGGTACGGCGACAATGGACTGGATGGTTCAAGAGCAAGAGCGAGGAATCACCATTACCAGTGCCGCCACTACTGTTTTTTGGAAACACCAAAAAACAGACTATAAAATCAATATCATCGACACTCCCGGGCACGTTGATTTTACGGTCGAAGTAGAACGGTCGTTGCGCATTCTGGACGGTGCCGTCGCTATTTTCTGCGCCGTCGGCGGTGTGGAACCACAATCGGAAACGGTTTGGCGCCAAGCCAACAAGTATGATGTCCCTCGTATTTGCTATGTGAATAAGATGGATAGACAAGGCGCTGATTTCTATGGCGTTTTGAAACAGATTAAAGAGAAATTGCACGCCAACCCCGTCGCCATTAACCTCCCTATCGGAGTGGAGGACTCTTTTTCCGGTATCGTTGATCTTATAGAAATGAAAGCATACGTGTGGAACGAGGAAGATCAAGGAGCTACCTACGAAGTGTATGATATTCCGGAAGATATGCAAAGTGATGCAGAGGAATATCGTAATGCGATGATCGAGGCATTGGCTGAATTTGACGATAACCTGATGGAGAAGTATTTTGACGACCCGGATAGCATTACTGCCGATGAGCTGTATGCGCTGATTCGCCAAACAACCATCGACAAAAAAATCCAACCTGTCCTTTGCGGTTCTTCTTTTAAGAACAAAGGGGTTCAAAAATTGTTGGATGCTGTGGTGATGTACCTGCCATCTCCTTTGGATATGCCAGCCATACACGGTGTTAACCCGAAAACCGACAAAGAAGAAACACGCGAAGTTGACCCTAATGCCCCTTTCTCCGCCCTCGCTTTCAAAATTGCTACCGATCCATACGTCGGCAAACTGACGTTTATCAAGGTCTATTCCGGCACGTTGGCTACCGGCACGACGGTGTGGAATGTGAATACCAACAAAAGAGAGCGTGTGGCCAAGATTCTGCAAATGCATTCCAATAAACAACAACCATTGGAAACCGTTTCTGCCGGAAATATCGTCGCTCTTGTGGGTATGAAAGAGATCCATACGGGTGACAGCCTGTGCGATGAGAAACATCCTATCTCCCTCGAAAATATAGAGTTCCCGGAACCTGTGATTCATGTGGCAGTGGAACCTAAAACCAAAGATGATGAAGATAAGCTGATGAATGCATTGGCACGTCTCGCAGAAGAGGATCCCACTTTTACGGTTAAAGTGGATCCCGATTCCGGTCAAACCTTGATTAGTGGAATGGGGGAACTGCATTTGGATATCCTGCTCGATAGGCTGAAACGTGAATTTAGCGTGGATTGCAATCACGGCAAACCGCGCGTGGCATATAAGGAGGCTATCTTGTCTCCCGTCCGCCATCGTGAAGTATATAAAAAACAGACAGGAGGGAAAGGGTCATTTGCGGAAATAGAATTTGAGTTGTCCCCGCTTCCTCTGGAAACACGCGGTTTGCAGTTTGTAAGTGAAGTGAAAGGCGGTAATATCCCTAAAGATTTTATTCCCGCAGTGGAAAAGGGATTTAAACAGGCGATGATGAACGGCGTTTTCGCTGGCTATCCACTTGAAAACCTTAAGGTTACATTGCTGGATGGAAGTTTCCACAGCGTGGATTCAGATGCCTTGTCCTTTGAAATCTGTGCGAAAATCGGTTTCAGAGAAGCCTGCCGGAAAGTGCAATCTGTTATCTTGGAACCTATTATGAAAATGGAGGTGGTAACTCCTGATGAATATATCGGAAATGTTACCAGCGACCTCAACCGCAAGCGTGCCGTTGTTGAACAGGTGGAGGCAAAAATTGGCTTGCAGGTGATCAAAGCACAAGTGCCTTTGGCAGAGATGTTCGGTTATGTTACAAGTCTGCGCTCCATTACTTCCGGTCGCGCTACCTTTAGCATGGAATTTCTTAAATATGCGGAAGTTCCTGCCGATATTCAAGATTATATTTTAAATGTTGGAAGATATTCTTTATTATAAATAGAAGTTTAATAATTAAAAATTATATTAAAATGAGCGAAAGAATTAGAATTAAATTGAAATCATTCGACCACAATTTGGTTGACAAATCAGCAGAAAAAATCGTGAAAACTGTTAATGCCGTGAAAGATGGTAAGGTTGTTCTTGTTGGACCTATTCCACTTCCAACACACAAGAAAATCTTCACCGTTAACCGTTCCACTTTTGTAAACAAAAAATCAAGAGAGCAATTTGAACTCTCCACCTACAAAAGATTGTTGGATATCTATGGAACTACTTCCAAAACAATTGACGCGTTGATGCGTTTGGAATTGCCCAGCGGCGTGGATGTTGAAATTAAAGCGTAAATTTATTTGAATCAATGGAATGGGGAAATAGAGCTTGGCTTTATTTCCCTTTTTTTATATAGCAATGGATTTTTTTTTCCTGTGTGTTTTCCCAATGAAAATTGCGTTATCTTTTTGTTGTTGTTTCATTGGTTGATTATTATTATTATTTATTT
>JAEEUY010000243.1 GCA_016290715.1 Bacteroidales bacterium | reverse complement strand
GTGCCATCCTCTTCCGTTCTTCCGGATGATCCATCAGCCACATCAATTTTTCTGCATATAAATCCATCTGCTTTTCGGGGATGATAATGCCATTCTCATTGTTTACAATGATGTCGTGTACCGCCTCAAAACTGTCAAACCCTATGGGGGTTACACCTTGCTGCTGGGCATCCAATACGATCATAGGCAATCCTTCGTAGGCAGAAGTGAGCATATAAATAGAGGCTTTTTCAAGATAAGGCAAGGGATTCTGGGCAGGGAGAATTTCTGCATTCTTCAATTTTAGTTTCTTAAATGTATGGCGGATGTATGGTTCGTCAGGTCCATACCCAATCATAATAAAACGCCAATCATCATGATTGCCCCCCGCCTCTACTTTTTTCCAGATTTCTAAGGCTGTGGTCTGTCTCTTGAAATTGTCCTCGAAGCGTGCGACCTGAAGCACAATCTTTTCTTTCTGCTCAAGTTTGCTGGTATCAATATTTTGGGGGTAAGACAAGGGATTGCCAATGGCAGAAAACTGATGGGTGGCGATGCCGCCTATAAAATTTAAGTATCGGGGAATATAACGTTCTGATAGCAATACAATTTCGTCAGAATACAGTCCTAGTTCTAATTTCCTTGCCACTTGCTTGCGTATGAACCCATTGCATCGGATTTTCCCTGCGATATGGGCAATCACGCCGTGTAGGGTATTGCTATTCCCTTGCCCGTGGGTCATGCGGAACCATGCTGCCATCGGAGTGAGCCCGAACAATTCAAATCCAGGATAGTTATAATAGCCATAGATAACCTTTATGCCCCCAAGCTGTCGTGAAACCCGATAAAGTGTCTGGTTGAAAGAAAAAATATTGCGTTTGTCGCATAAATTGATGACACAGTCCGTAATGTCATTTTCAACAAGAATGTTTTTCAACCGTTGCTCCAGACCAGACTTGTCCAGTTGGAATTTAGCTTCAAAATCTTGACAGACATCCCCTTGACTTGCAGTAAAGAATCCCAAGAAGCAATGGTGCCCACGGGCATTTAATTCCTTGACCAAATTGATGGTTACCCGTTCGACTCCTCCTAAATAAGGAGTAATTTCAACATCTGTAAAGAAAAGAATATTCATCACTTTTCATTTAATATGCTCCAACCATTTGTTGAAACTCATTTGCGAATCAACGCGGATGATGCTTTCAATTTGCTTCCCATCAAACACCGTGCTACCCGATTCAATCTTCCAATCCAATTCATTCCAAGGAATATAGGTAACAAGGGTGCCATAAATGGATGCAATTTTCTCAGCCAATTCCTTCAATGAGAATGTTTCTCCAGTAATATTGTAAATTTTGTTCTCACTACCGTCCAACACCATAGAATCTGCAATTTGTTGGCAGATTGACAGTACGTGGGTTAGCGTCCGTTGCACGCTCCCGTCACCATAGAGCGTGATTGTTCCTCCGCTTTTCGCACGATTGAGAAACGCCCCTACGGTTCCGTATGAGAAATCCCCGTCAAACATATTTCCGTAAGGCACACAAATACGATAAATGGTATAAGGGATGCCAAAACCATTTGCATACATATTCAGGTAACGTTCGCAAGACAATTTGTTGGCCGCATATACCGTTTTTGCTTCTTTTTCAGCATCTTCTTGTAACGGAAAATCCTGCCCTTTGTATACCAAACGTGTTGAGGGAAAGATAATTTTCGGCTTCACTTCCAGCTCCTTCACTTTGGATAAAATATTGAGCAGGCCAATCTCATTCACTTCAATGAATGTTTTATAACTGTCAAAACCATTTTTTGTACCCGTGATCCCTGAAAAAACAAAGAGATAGTCCACATCAAATCTGACATGCTCGTACTGGTTGCAGATATCAAATTGTTCGTAAAATACATTGTCGGGGATATTGGGGTTTCGTTCGGATTGGATATCATACGCATATACGTGATAGCCCTTTTGGGTTAAATAATAGACCAAGTGTCTTCCGAGATATCCGTTAGCCCCAAGGATGGTGCATTTTTTGTGTTTGCTTTCCATATTCAGCAGGTCATTTTTTTGATCGTATCCAAAGTCTCGCTTTGTTGCAAAATATCCGTGTAATGTTTTTCTCGCTGATTATCTTGGCAGATGATGCGATGAAATTCCATCATTGCCTTGGCAAAATGGTTGTCAGGGGCACATTCGATGATTTCTGTCTGATAATCATGTTCCCAAGTCAGCGTGGTGGTCTGGTCAATTTTTGGGGTATACGCCTTGTTGGCAGTCAGTTTCCCCTTGCTGCCCCAAATTTGATAGTTGCACTGGTAGTAATTGTCAAAGCCAAACGAGATGGATGCACCAATGCCATTATCACCGCTCAAAAAGGCACTTCCAAAAAGACTGCTTTTGTTGATGCCATCAAAATGAACGGCAGCCCCTTTCACTTTGAGTGAGTTGCCAAGTAGAAAATATGCTGCTCTAACCGGGTATCCGCATGCGTCAAAGATAGCACCTCCGCCTATTTCATTGTCATATCGGAAATTGTTTGGGTCGGGAAAGGGGGGAAAACCGAAAGAACCTGTAAAGTATCGTATTTCTCCAACTGCGCCATTAGAAAGCATCTCTTTTACCTTCAAGTTTTGGGAATGATATTGGAACATAAAACCCTCCATAAGCGCAACGTTGTGATTACGGGCGTTTTGAACCATCTCCATCGCATCACTTAAAGAAAATGCAATTGATTTCTCGGCATACACATGTTTCCCTGCCATTAAAGCCTTATTAATCCACTCTTTGTGGAGTCCGGTAGGCAGAGGAATGTACACCGCTTCAATGTCAGGTCGTGCAATAAGATTTTCGTATGGCGCAATGGCCTCGCATCCGAATTCTTGGGCGAAGGAGGTTGCTTTTTCTATAGTTCGACTGGCTACAGCCACTAACTCAAATTTATCCGTAAGGGATAAGATAGCCGGTATCATCGAACGGTGCGCTATATTGGCGCATCCCAATACACCTATGCGGATTTTTTTCATATTTAAAAAGTTAAAGGAATGAGAGCCAAAAGATTACGAGTAGCTATATTGAGATAGTTGTTGAATTTCATGAAAAGTAAAAGTTGAGAGTATGTCATCCAGCAATAGTTTTCCGGAAGTTCCACAGGAAAATCATCAGAGGCTTCAATAATCATGTTGAGGTTCTGTTCTTGAAAGAAGCGTCCCCCCTCCTCCGATTGCAAAGTTCTGTGAATCACACGGAAATGATCAGGTTTCAAGAAACAGTCAATGAATGGGACGGTATATTCATTCAGACTTTCCCTGTAGTTTCCCGTCAGGCACTGAACAGTAGGAGCTATCTCCAATACATCAAAACAACCGATTTCAACTTTTGCCTGTACCAGGAAATGATACACTCCATTAATCTTTTTGATGATAAAACCAATAAGTCCTTCCTGGGCTGGCTTGATCATGGGTTGGTCCCATGATGTTACTTCGCGATTGTCAATCTGAACATGGGTGCCAATGACCGTGAAGTATTTCCCTGAATTATTATATATGGTATTACCATCAAATGTCCATCCATTTACGGTTTGAAGGGGAATTCGTTCAACCATAAGCTCATATTTGGATTTGAGGTTGGTCATCCATGATAGAATGCTCTCAATATCCAGCAGAGGCTGGTCGTTCCGCAGAAGTGCGTGTATTTGTTCGGAATCCATTTCCGACAATGTTGGCAGTTTCTTGGTGAGTAAGTCAAGATTATTTATACTACCGTAGTTGATAGCGGAAATTACGGTTCGAGTATCCATATTTACCACATTGTCCATCGCCATCAGTTTTTTCAATTGCTTCAATGTGAGCCAAATGAAATTATCGGGAATATTCAACTGCTCATTTTCGGGCACTTCAATGATAATATTCCGGTTTCTCTTTTTAAAAAAACGGGCACCCTGTTCCGACTGGAGCTGGTCAACCAAGACTTTCACTGCTTTTTCCCCATTGAAATATTCCAAAAAAGTCGGTGTCTTTCCTTGATGTACCCGAGTATAATTGCTTTTCGTAGCTTGGAGGGTTGGGGACAGCTGTACAACATTGATGTTCCCTGGTTCAATTTTAGCCTGAAGAAGGAAATGCAGAACCCCATTTCTCATTTGGGTTAAAATCCCCAAAAAACCAATTTCGGGCTGGTTAATAATGGGCTGGTCCCACGTCTCTTTCAATCCATAATTCGTATGTACCCGAATGCCATCAATACTAAAAAACTTACCTGAGGTGTGTTTGATTCGTCCTTCATCATTGCTATACAGCCATTTCTCCATCTTGTTCAGCGGTACCTCTTGAACATCAACCCGTACAGATTTTCGTTTGGAATACAACCAAGAAAGGATGTTCTCAACAGATTGCGCATCACTTGGTTCGACTATAACCGATTGAAAGAATTTATTTTCTGTGGAAAGTTCCATTCTAACTTTTTTTTGCAATGCAAAAGTACGATTTTTTTTGTGAATGAGATGACCCCAAAATGGATTTTGACAATAATTATTGGAATTATCGCCCCTGCGACTCCCCTATTATTTAGGGAGACAACAAGAAAATCAAGGAAGTGATGAGAAGTGGAAAGTAGAGCGATTTGAGCACCGGATTGTTCAAGAAAAATTGTCCTGTTGCCCATACTCCTCCATATCCTCCGCCACTATCGGCAATTCCCCATCAATATGAATATATATTTTCGCCCGAGGGTTGAAAGTTTTAAGATAAAAATCTTGGAGTTGCACTTCCACCCGCTGCATCGTCTGCTCCATCGATGCAGAAGTCAGTTCACACTCCCACACCACAATCACCTGCCAGCCATTTTCCTGCAGGATCTCATAATTCTGCTGGTCACGTTCCTGATTACGCCGGATTTTGTTAACCCAAAAATCGCGGTTGGTATTGGGAATTTTGCAACAGGGGGATTTTACAATTTGTAGTGACGCACGGCCGTGCGTCTCTACATCCGGCAATTTAACGTTGTGCCCGTGC
>JAEEUY010000242.1 GCA_016290715.1 Bacteroidales bacterium | reverse complement strand
TTGTAAATTAAGTTGCAGGTATTCAAAAAGTTTTGTTTGATAAGCCAAATTCCACAGAAAATTGTTTCCCTTTGTCAGTCCTTGCAACATTTCGTACGCCAATGCATTGTCTTCCTTCGCATTGTATAAAATGCTAATATACTGCAATTTTAATGCAACTGTTCCCTTTTCTTTTATTCTATAATCGAAATCAAAAGAGAGGTTATACTGATTGGATTTTTCGGAACCCACGATATTTTTATGATACCCCATCAAAAAATCCAGTGCTACGGTAATATTATTCTGAAAACGAAGCGTAATGATTTCCTGTAACTGATGGGTTAAAATCTGGTAACTTCTGCTGCCAAAATATTGGGAGGCATTTTTTTTCATGGAACGATTGTAAATGGTTTGCAAAACCAACACAGAAGTTGGCACCGAACGGAAAGTCAGTTGGTGGGCATCCAAATGGGAACTTTCAAAACCATAATACAACAAATTCTTAACCTGATTTTTCATATAAAGGTATTCCACTGAAAAATATTGTTTGGGAAGCGAAAACGACAAATTATTCTTCAGGTTCATTGTTTGATTCACCAGTACAGAATCTTCCAAGTTGAATTGAAAAGGATTAAAGGCACGAATATTATTATGCAGTGTGTTTTTTTGATAAGTGCGAACAACTGTATGATTGCTCCAAAACGATAAAAAACGTAAAAAACCTGTTTTATTTTGCCATAAATTGGCTGGTCGGAGGAGCAGACTTTGTGTTGTTCCGCAATTACTGGTCGTAATATATTCTTGGGTGGTAAGCCAAACCTTAATATAATCAGCCTCATTTTGGAAATTGGCCACTTCAAATTCGTCCAATTCCTCTATGCCGTTGCCGTTGTAATCGTTCCATACGTGAGTGCCCTGTCCGGCCGCCACTTTCAAAAATGTATAGCTCTTTTTTTGCTCCAATCCGCTGCCGGCTTCGTAATAGACATTCAACGCAATGGCACCCTTCAAGAAGTTGGCACTATAATCCACACTTCCAATAAAGTTGTGCTCGGGTCTGAATTGTCGCATAGAGTCGCGCACATTGTCGTTCCGATAAGTAGCCATGGCTGTTAGACGATGGTGCTTCCAATGGGTTATTTCCACAGAAAATTGTGCCTCATTGGTAATGGTGTTTGTAGATAAAATATTATGATACAGATGGTTATCTACTCTATTTTTGACTGCAAAAAGATAGTTCACTTTCGTGGAATCTCCATTTTTAAGATAGATGGAAGCCTCGTTAAAGGCATAACTATTGGCCCGTAACGAATCAGAATCAGCCTTTTTAAACAAATTATAATCCAACTCCTCTTTAAAGCCTAATACAACCTTATTCCACGATTTATTTATATCATTCTTCGTGTGCAAATAATTGGTTTTCTGGATATTATCATAAGAAAAAAGATAGGAAGAATGAGAATTCCAACTCCATGTTCCGAAATGATGTGAAGAGTTGATTTCATTGCGGAAGGCTTGTAATTGCGAAAAATGCGTAAGCCAATTCAAACTCTATAGTGTAGAACCCTTTTGGGGATGTGCCACTCCTGTTGTGAACTTCAATAATTGTTCTCCAACACCCCCATTTTGTTCTTCCGAAAGATTATAATCGCGGGCAAATTCCACATTCCGGAAACTTTCCAAATAGTGGAAATTCTTATGCAAATATTCGTAATCCAACTGCAAACGATATTTCCACTGGTTATCCACTTTCTTCGGGTATAATTTTGTATGATATGCCAAATGAAGCTGATAGGCCATACCCAAATTATCTCCATCGTCTTTTTTTGAAAATAGGTTCTGGTCGAAATACGACATGGCCCATTCGGTTTGCAGTTTGAGCTTTTCATTCACTTCAAACGCAGCGCCAACGGAAAGCATCTCTGTCATTTGAGGCATATTCAGCTGTACTACAGGTTCGTAATCCCCTTGGGGTTCGTCATTTAGTGGAGCAACCCATTCATATACCTTTCCGTTGGCGGCGCTCTGCGCAAGCACATAATTCCCCTTGTTACTTCCCACATACGTGAAGTTAACACGATAGACGGAATCACGGGAAGCACCAGCGTAAACGTATATGGACGGATAAACACGGGAGCCGATAATGGTATCTCGCTGATGGTAAAGTACTTCACCGGAAGTAAAGTCATTGGTTGGAATGGCCGTAGAAAACAAGGCGGCATTTTTATCATCTCCAATTTGAGATAGAAAAAGCATTTGTTTTTCACTTAATTCAGGATTCAGCGAACGGTTTTTCAGATCCTGTTCATGAAAAAAGCGAACATTGAGCTTTAATTTTGTGTTTTTTTCATGGGTGAATTCATGATGTGTAAATAGGTTATATCGGGAATAGTAGCGATCGCTGTATTCAAACTCCACTACAATTCTGTTTTCTGGAGCTATCAGGTGTTTTGTGGAAAAGGTGATTTCCCCTGTGTTATAGTCAATGATATAATCGTTGGATTCACCGCGTTTCAATAACTCACCATTGAGATAAACCCGCTCAGAACCTGCAATGATGATGATGGATGTTTCGTTTTGAGCTCCATAAAGACGGTACGGTCCCTGAACCCCTAACTGCGGAGAGAGCGTATTGCGTACAAATTTTCCTTTGGAAATGCCGCCGCCAACCATATTGGACATTTTGTTGGATTCCCCCAACGGATAAGAAGCCTCTAACCGAAGCCCCAGAAACTGACGGTTAACACGCATGAAATAAGCGTCATCGGGATTTATATGTTCAATATCTCCCGCCGTAACTTTAAGCAAGTTCTTATATTTTAATTGGATGAATATTTTATTAAAATCCTTCAAAACACGCGTGTTTCCTTCAGGTTGTACGGGGAGGTTCTCATCGGTGATGTTGGCTAAAATTTCCACATCCGGAGACAATTTTCCTGTCAGTTGCAGATTCAGGTGTGCATCCAACACAAAATTCTGATTATTGCCGATAGAAACACTTCTTGCAAGTGAGCCTGTGCCTTGCAAAGAGGAATCAAAAAAAGGTTCAGTGGGAGAGGAAACTTGAAAAAGTGAAGCAGCGGTTGGATCTGATACAAAGCGAGGAAGAATCATCTCAGGACTTTTATGGGCAATCTTTTTGGATAAATCCAAAGAAAAAACCTGATAAGTATAATGAATCGTTTTGCCCAATAAATTTGAATCCAGCAAGGTTAATTCAGAAGTGGTGTAATTGATGGAAAATTGTTCCGCCGAAACCTCTTGTAGCGAAAAAGTATTGGGGACAATAGAAAAGGTGTCGATTTTGAAAGAAAAACTATCCACGATCCTGCTTCCCATACGTAAATTCTTAGTGGATTGTGCGTTAGAATTCAACATAAAAACGAACAATCCTATAAGAAAACCTATAAGAGTACACCAATTTCTGTCTTTCATCCAATAAAATAAGATGCAAAATTAACGTTAACTTTGCTAATAAGTTGTATATCAAAACTTTTTTTCTGAAAAATTATTTAAATCAGATATTTGATAAAAAGACATCCGATATTTTCATTCATCTGTCTGCAAAATGAGTGCATTTTTTTCAAAATGAATGGTTGAAAACTTGCTGCGAAGATACTTCCTTTTTTACTCAAAAGATAGTATCTTTGCACGTTATATTGTGTAGATTATGAAGGAAGAAATAAATAATAATTCTATTGATAATCAGAATCTTAATGACGATTCTTTAGAAAATGCAGATCAAACAAATGATATTGGAAACTTGAACGGGCATTCTGATTTGCACAATATTATTTATGTGCAGTCCATGTTTGAGAATTGGTTTCTTGACTATGCTTCGTATGCAATTTTGGATAGAGCCTTACCCGATGTTGCAGACGGTTTGAAACCGGTACAGCGCCGTATTCTTCATTCCATGTTTGAATTGGAAGACGGGAGATACAATAAAGTGGCCAATATTGTGGGGAATACAATGAAATACCACCCGCATGGGGATGCTTCTATTGCCGATGCAATTGTTCAATTGGGGCAGAAGGAGCTGACCATAGACACACAAGGGAACTGGGGAAATATTTTCACTGGAGACCCTGCTGCTGCACCGCGTTATATTGAAGCCCGACTTACCAAATTGGCTTTGGAAGTCGTATTTAATCCCAAATTAACACAGTGGCAAAAATCTTACGATGGACGGAACAAGGAACCTATTGCACTGCCTATGCGATTCCCGCTTCTGCTTGCACAAGGAGTACGAGGTATCGCCGTCGGCATGGCAACTTTCATCCTCCCGCACAACTTTAACGAACTTCTTGATGCCTCCATTGCCGTATTGGAGCACAAACCTTTCCAACTCTTCCCCGATTTCCCAACGGGCGGTTATATTGATGTAAGCAAATATAACGACGGGAAACAAGGCAGTCGCATACGCAATCGTGCGAAAATCTCCATACAAGACAATAAAACATTGGTGATAAGTGAAATACCATACGGAACCAATACTTCCGACTTGATTAAAAAATCGCTTACCCCTGCTATTGAAAATGGGAAGTTGAAAATACTGAAAATTGACGACAACACCTCGAAGAACGTTGAGATTGTACTCCATTTAAAACCAGGTACCTCCCCCGACCAAACCATTGATGCACTCTACGCTTTTACCGATTGCGAAATATCACACAATCCTAACCAGTGGGTGATCCATAATGGGAAACCTGCACGCTATTCTGTATCGGAATTGTTGGAAATCAGTACTTTCCAGACCCGAGACCTGCTGCAACGCGAATTGGAAATCCTTTTAGGAGAACTGCAAGACCAATGGCATTGGCTTTCATTGGAAAAAATCTTTTTTGAAAAGCGTATTTACAAAGAACTTGAAAAAGACACGGATACTTGGGAAACGCAAATAGATAACATTCAAACGGCTTTTAAACCCTATGTGAAACTTCTTAAACGCGACATAACCCACGAAGAAATTCTCAAACTTTGTGAAAAACCTGTCAAAAAAATATCAAAATTTGACATTAAAAAGGCGGAAGAGACCATCGCGAACATTGAGCTGGAAATAGAAGAAACACAAAATCACCTTGATCATATCACGGAATATACCATCAATTATTACCGCCAACTGAAGAAAAAATACGGGAAGGGGAGGGAACGTAAAACAGAAATCAAAGGATTTGATAATATTGATGTGGTGAATGCCGCTGTCGCTAACCAAAAATTGTACGTCAACAAAGCGGAGGGTTTTGTGGGAACTGGACTGAAAAAGGAAGAAAATGCGGAATATGTGTGCGATTGCTCCGATATTGACGATATTATTGTCTTCACGCAAGATGGCAAATTTAGTGTTACCAAAGTGTCGAACAAACAATTTGTTGCCAAGAATATTCTGCATGTTTCTGTATTTAAGCGCAATGATGACCGCACAACCTTTAACATGATTTATGAGAAGGGGAAAAGTGGCATTGCTATGGTGAAACGTTTCACAATCGGTGGGGTTACACGCAACAAAGAGTATGATCTGACTTCTGGTGAAGCAGGTACCCATGTGCTTTACTTTACGGAAAATCCTAATGGTGAAGCAGAAAAGGTGAAAATTTTCCTCCGTCAGAAAAAGAATATCAAGAAAAAGCAATTTGATTTTGATTTTGGCAGTTTGACAATCAAAGGACGTGCGGCCAAAGGAAATATTCTTTCCCGCCATCCTGTTTTGCGTGTGGAGATGAGTGAGAAAGGAGTTTCTACTCTCTCCGCCATTAGTGTCGCTTTCGACCGCAATGTGATGCGATTGAATAACGATGGCCGCGGCGAAATCTTAGGCAAATTCAAGAAAGATGATAAAATAATATCTATTTATAATTCAGGATATTACAGATTGACAGGTTATGATTTGTCGCTCCATTTTGATGATGATTTGGCCATTATTCAAAAATTCAGACTGGAAAAGGCCATTTCGGTAGTTTATTATCAAAAAGAAGAAAAGAAATATTATATCAAGAGATTTTTGCCTGTGATTTCTGATAAAAAGACGGATTTGACAACCATAGACAAAAATATCAAAATTGAATGTTTTTCATTGGATTATCTGCCACAAATTGAAGTCAGCTATTACAAAAAAGACCCGAAACAGATATTAAAGGAGATTATTTCTATAGCTGATTTTGTAGAAATACAAGGTGCTAAAGCGAAAGGGAAACGCTTGTCGTTCCCCAATATCAAGAGTGTTAAACTGATTGAACCGCTTCCTTTCGATGAACCGGAAGAGGTTGAAGAGGAAGTGGATACGGCCCCTGTAATCGTAAATGACAATATGAACGCAGACGCAATTGATTTGGAACTCGCTCAAGAACGTTTTGAAAATATTGATGAGGAAGGAAGTGCTGATGAAGATGATGATTTCAACGGCGACGGCGAACAGCTTTCACTTTTTTAAAAAGCTACTTCTGCGTCATGATATTAAGCACTAAACGGTCGGTGGATGCCATACCGATGGTGCCTATATTGCCCAAGTTCTTGATACATTTGTCCACATCATCATCAATAATTCCCTCAACAGAGGTGACATACTGCTTGTTCATGGCAAGCATAGAAGAAAGAACCGCGGTGGATACGCCTGTGGCTACCTTCAAAGAACAGCTGGGTTTGGCTCCATCGCACAGCATTCCTGTAATATTGGCAATCATATTTTTAACCGCATAGCCAATCTCTTCATACCCGCCTCCCATCAGATAAGTAATGCCGCACGCCGAACCGATGGCGGCAACCACACAACCACACAGAGCCGACAAACGCCCAAAGCTCTGCTTGATATAAATGACAGACAAATGGCTGAGCATCAGTGCACGAATCAGGTTCTCTTCGCTTTTTAACCGTTCTTTGGCATAAATCCATACGGGCAAAGTCGCTGCAATGCCTTGATTCCCGCTCCCGGAATTGCTCATCACTGGAATTTTGGCCCCTGCCATACGGGCATCACACGCTGCCGATGTATATGCCAGGATTTTAGAATAAATGCCATTTCCAAAAAACTGCTCGTTCGGCTGGAAAAAGATGGTTTTCCCTAATGAATGCCCATATTCTCCTTGCAAAGCCACTTCCGCCGCTTTTTTGTTTAATTCCGCCGCCTCCAATATGAAATGGATCTCTTCCACATTAACTGTAGTGGCAAATTCGTAAACAGAACGCAAACTCAACTCAGGGACATCCGCGCAATTACTGTCACTTTCCATATCACTGTCCGACAACAAGATATCGCCATTCTTGGCAATGTAACTGAAATGAGTATGCGAACCACTGATGATGACTTTCACCGCATCTTCACCATTGTGACTATTGACTTCAATATACAATTTTTGTGGAGCGTCAACCTTCTCCGAAATTTGGATGCGCTGCTGGCGAATAAACTCCTGCCCTTGCTTCACCGCCTCGGGGGTAGTGTCTTTAAGCACCTCCAACTGATATTCTGTCTTGCCAATAATGGCCCCTAACGCTATGGCAATAGGCAGTCCAATCATACCGGTGCCAGGAATGCCGACTCCCATGGCATTTTTAAGCATATTGGCACTCAATAGCACTTGGATTTGTTTGGGAAGACACCCTAAAACCTCTTTCGACTTCGCCACCGCCAAAGCAACAGCCATAGGCTCAGTACACCCGATAGCAGGCACTACTTCACGCTTTACCAAAGCAATAATCTGTTCTTTTTCCTGATTTGTCATCTCTCCATTATTGATGGGCAAAAATATCATTTTTCCACTTATACTTTTCATCCGGCACCATAATTATGTGAAAAATTTGCTATTTTTGCTGCTCAAAGAAAACACCCTATTGTTGTTAGAAAATAATGAACAAATTGTCTGGAAAGGAACGTGCCGCCCAAATGGAGAGTATGAAAGCATTTGACGAACAAATGCCGTGTGCGGGTATTTGCTCGTGCAATATGCAGGAGAATACTTCCTTTGGAGTATAGCGGGAGATATGTGATTGACAGGTATTAATTCATTATTTTTTGTAGTCAAAACAAATTTATATTATGAAAAAAATCGTTCTTCTTTTTATCGTTTTGGGAAGTGTCGTTTATGCTTCAGCCCAACAAAAAGGCATTATTTGTAATGATGATAATAAGGCATTTGATATGGGATTGTGTCATCATCAGTTCTTGCGCGGGTTCTCTGAAAAGTTGGATAGCATAATCGTGAGTTATGGCGTTAAGCAGACGTACGAATACAATGACCTTTGGCAGGTGTCCAGAACGGCTTACTCCATCGCTGGATATACAGACACAATTACGCGCGATTATACCTATAATGAAGATGGTAATATGGTGTGTATGCTTGAGTTGGGCGGCGATAATAAAAAATATGTCTATAATTTTGTAGATGCCGACTACCTCGAAAGTATGTATGTTTATAAACTGAAAAATGGTGAATGGACAGAGCATCAGAAAGTGGAGTATTTTCACAACGATGATGAAAGTTGGGTTTCATCGGTCAGATCTCGCAAGAATGATGAAGGAGAATGGGTATATGATGAAAAAGTAGAATGCAATATT
>JAEEUY010000241.1 GCA_016290715.1 Bacteroidales bacterium | reverse complement strand
TCCGGATTGATGCGGATAGCACCGAAATGGCACGCTTTGACACAATCGCCGCAACCTAAACAGGCGTTGGGACAGCCGCTTTCGCCCACAAAGATGCTGTGCGCATAGGCACAAGTGATGGCTGAATCGTATTGCACTTTTGAAGGCGCATTTTCGGGGGTTCCTTGACAGCGCACCACCGCCACTTTGGGATCTGCTGCTACTGCTTCAACTCCCATGACTGCCGCTACTGCCGCATTTACCTTGGCTCCGCCAGCAGGACAGTTGCACCCTTCTACCGAGCCATTCTTAACAATTGTTTCAGCTAAATTCCTGCATCCGGCAAATCCACAACCGCCGCAATTCGCCCCAGGAAGAAGGGCTGCTATCTGGTCAATTCTCGGATCTTCCTCAACGTGAAACTTTTTTGAAATGAAAAATAAAATCACTGCGGCTAAAATGCCGATAATAACTAAGATGATAATCGCATCTAAAATAATAAAACCTGTCACTTTATGTAAATTTTAGAACTGCAAAATTAATAATATTTAATAATTAATGATTATAATTTTTGAATTATTTTCCAACGGTAATAATCGTAAAACCATCACTTTGTAAATAGTTGTTTGCTAAATCTTTAATGGTACTTGCTTGTATGTTCCTGATGGTTTCCATCGTATGATAATATCGCTGCATGTCCATTCCAAAATCTTCCCATTGCATATATTTTTTTTCATAGGCAATGGTGCCATCTACCGAGCGTAAGTTTTCGCCATATAAATAGTTGCGCACAATTTCCATCTCTTCATCTGAAATATTTTCTTCTCTTATCTTCCGCATCTCTGTAAAACAGGCTGCAATGGCTTCTTCAACATTTTCGTTGTTGATATCGCTTTCTATACAAAATAAAGAAGAATCGCCCATATTGTAATTATTCCCTGAAATCCCGTAGGTATAACTATTCTTTTCTCTTAAATTCTTCATTAATCTCGAACCGAAATAGTTGCATAACAATGTGTTAAGGAAATAAAAGGGAAGTGCATCGGGGTGTTTGCATGAAAAAAGCGGTTTGCAAAGCGACAGGGAAGTTTGTTGGGCGTGTGGCCAATGCTCTTCTATGCGTTGGGGCTGGAAATGGACAAACAAAGGTTTTAAAGGAGGACAAGCTTTTCCAGCAGGGATACGTTCAAAACTTTTTAATATTTGTTGTATTAAATCATCAGGCAGATTTCCGGCAAGGTAGAGACGCAAATTTTCGGCGCAAAAAGTCTCTTTGTAGTAAGCGTGTAGTTGTTCAACGGTAATTTTGTCATAATCAGAAGGTTCAAGGATTTTTCCACATGCAAAACCATCTCCTAACATACTATGGAACATGAGTTGTGTGTTCCGGAAATCGGTTTTCATGGAATTATATTCCAGATTTTTGATGCTTTTTTCCTTAAATCGTACTAAATTTTCCTCTTTAAATGTAGGATTTGCCAATATCTCCAAAATTTCTGGAAGTACAATCAGACAATTTTTTTGAGGAATAACCAATTCGATAGAGATGAAGGTCATTCCTACAGAAATATTGAAAGTGCTGCCGTAAAAATCCATGAAAGCATCCGTTTCGTTTTCGTTCATGAGCGGATGGCTCTCTTTCAGTAGTTGGTAGGTGGTGGCGGCGATTTTTTTTTGTTTTTCAAAAAGCGTGCCACCTTGGATTCTGATAATAAAATGAATCAAATTCAAATTATTGTCAACGAATACTTTGCATGGGATTCCATGGACCGTGCGATAACTTTGGGGTACGGCTAAAGTATAGTTTGTAAATGTATGAATATGAGGCGGGATAGTCCGGTTAGGCATACTTTAGTTTATTTCGTAAGTAGTTCCCTCCTTGGTGTCTTTCAACACGATTCCCATCTCGGTGAGTTTGTTTCGGATCAAATCGGCCACTGCCCAATTTTTATTGGTCTTGGCATCTTGACGGATGTCTATGATTAATGACATTAGCTGGTCGGTGTATTCAGATTGTTTTCCATTATTGGCATCTTCTTTCATCCCTAAAATATCGTAGAAAAATACCTTGAAATAGTGTTTTAAGTTATTCAGGTCTTCTTCGTTGAGCGCCATTTTCCCATCTTTAATGGAGTTGATGATGCGGGTGGCATCAAAGAGTTCGGCAATTACTTTAGGCGTATTGAAATCATCGTTCATAGCTGCATAACAGCGATTTACCCATGCATTGATATCTTCATCGGAGTGGTCGCCTGCTTTCAATTTCTCAAGATTTCTTGCGGCAGTATAAAGTTTTTGCATTCCTTTTTCGGCTGCTTGCAAGGCCTCGTTAGAGAAATCAAGCGTACCACGATAATGCGCTTGCAGCACAAAGAAGCGGATGGTCATGGCAGAGTAGGGTTGGGTGAGAAGGGTGTGCGACCCATTAAAAAACTCATTCAAAGTGATGAAGTTACCCAATGACTTGCCCATTTTTTGTCCATTAATGGTAATCATATTATTGTGCATCCAGTAACGTACCGATTCTTTGCCATTGGCAACGGTGCTTTGGCATACTTCTGATTCGTGATGTGGGAAAAGGAGATCCATGCCGCCGCCGTGTATATCAAATTGTTCACCCAAGTACTTGGTGCTCATGGCTGTACATTCGATATGCCACCCCGGGAACCCCAGACTCCATGGCGATTGCCAGCGCATAATATGTTCGGGAGCCGCTTTTTTCCACAAAGCGAAATCGGCAGGGTTGTGCTTTTCCTCTTGTCCGTCCAGAGTGCGTGTATTGGCGATCAACTCTTCTAAAACACGACCGGAAAGCTTCCCATAGCCGAACTCCTTATCAAATTTAGCAACATCAAAATATACGGAACCGTTTGAAACATAGGCAAAACCAGCATCCAAAATACGCTGAACCATGTCGATTTGTTCAATAATGTGACCAGATGCGCGGGGCTCAATAGAAGGGCGTTTTACATTGAGCGCATCCATCGCACGATGGTAGCTATCGATATAATATTGAGCCACTTCCATTGGTTCCAACTGTTCCAACCGGGCTTTTTTGGCAATTTTGTCCTCCCCTTCATCGGCATCGTTTTCCAAATGTCCCACGTCGGTAATGTTGCGCACGTAACGAACCTTATAGCCAATGTGTTGCAAATATCTGAAAACCAAATCAAATGTAACCGCCGGACGGGCATGACCAAGATGTGGTTCCCCATAAACAGTTGGTCCGCAGACATATAGTCCAACTAAATTAGGGTGTAGTGGAATGAAGTGTTCTTTCTTTTTAGTGAGTGTGTTGAAAATTTCTAACTGGTTTTGGTTGTTTTTGCTTTCCATAGGTATATTTGATTTATGGTCATTTACAAGGTGCAAAAGTACGTTTTTTTTTGAAAATGGAGACATACACTTTTTTTTGAGGTGGGTATAATAGACAGTAGGTGTTTAATTCTCATTTATTTTCTTTTTTCCCTTTTTCTTCCGTTTTTCCCAAAATGGTTCTTTGTCATCCAGTTCATACGTAAATTCTATGGCTGTTAAAAGAGCCACAAAGAGTAAAAATACCCAATGACTGAATATGGTTTCCCATGGGAGTGGTCCCATTCCTTTAGAACTAAAAAAATGAGGAAGAGAGGTGCTATAGCTATGAAAGCAGAAAAAGAAAAGACAAATCGCAATAGTCTATTTTTATTTTTTCTCTTCATGATTTGTCATATTTTTAAGAAACGATAAGAACGATGTAGTTCTATTTGCGAACTTAGCACTTTTCCCCACAGTATTTTTCATTGAACTCATAGGGGTTGCTATAACACCGATAATAGATAGTGCATAATCCAGTCCATCAGCCTTATTTCCATAAATATCTTGACCTGTGAACAACGTAGTGGCATTATTAATTGCACTTATGTGAGGAAAAAGCAATAGTGCACTTGTAGCATACGGTTCCGCTTGTTCCGAAAATCGCCTATCAAAACCATCTCCATGCCCTTCCCACATGTTGTAGCGACTACTTCCCCTAATGGCAATGTCAGCCGTATTTAATAATGTTGCCGCATTTTCCCTTATACTTTTCCCTTGATGATAAGTGATAGAAACGCCCTTCTCGTTACTAAACCCTTCTGAATATCCATTGCGATTGGCAAGCCGTGTTTTGACGCGATTGTATTTCGAGTAATTCTGGTGGTTGTAAAGTTTTTCCAAACGGTTGAATCTTCGCGAACTGACATCATATATTGTAATGTTGTTGTGCCCATCGTCAATCTTTTTTCTTTCACCATCAACTTCGTAAAAAGTTCTTCCGTTCGGATCTTTTAATCTCACCGGATTATCCCCACAATACACGTACGGACTCACTCCCGGGTACTTGTCCGCCATCGGGTCCACCGAGAGCCAGATGGAGAGGTTTGGCTGGTAGTACCGTGCTGCGGGGGAATGTACAATTGGTAATGAACAATGTACAATGGGAGGTGGTGAGGGAGGTGAAAGATGGTGAGGTATACAAACTGAAATTTCACGAGTGGCAAAGTTACAAAATAATTTCATATTTCCCAATGCTAATTTCACATTAAACCCTCTCCTTGCCGTTGATGAAGAGGGTTACCCTTCGGATGCTGCTGTTTGCCATAACTTGATGTTTTGGCAAAGATAAGTTATGTAATCAGGGGAAAGTGAGACAATTTATTATTCCTCTATATAAAATTCAACTTAATCTTTTTGTTTTTTATCAGAAACAAATTTGTCTAATGTTGGTACTCGCTGATAATATTGGATATAATCTGTACCTTGGATTGGATAAAGTCTATTCTTTCTACAACAAATTTTATATCGTTTTGCTATGCTTGGATATGAATGATATTTTGTGTCAAGAAAAAGAAAAATGTCATTATACTGGAATTGTTTGTCTATGAGGGTAGAATCTATCCAGAGAGAGAAACATTTAATGGAATCAAAAGGGCCATCAATATGAAGGTAGCCATTAGTGTCTGTCAAAAAAAAGTCTTGATACTCGCCAATGACTCTGAAACAACCTACAGCATATATTGGATCGCCTGTCATCTTATCGTAACAATGCAGGGTTGTACACTGGCTATTTTCATTTTGTGGACAAATTTTATATTCATTTTCTTTCCCGCATTTTACAAACAAATTTCTTCCGCGAATTTTCCATTTCCCAGTTATCGTATCCACACCCATAGATGATGATATATCAAATGTATAAATAAAAGAAGTATCATCAGTGAGTTTTATAGTACTACTAATTGCAGCATTTTTTGATACGCTGTAATAAGTACCATCTATTTCACGGTACAAAATATGAGT
>JAEEUY010000240.1 GCA_016290715.1 Bacteroidales bacterium | reverse complement strand
GTTAACGAGGCAGATGCTTTGGGCAAAGCACAATACTACGCCATACATCCAGACCTCAAACATTGATAGGAAGCCAAGGAGTTGTTCGCCAAGACCGAGCAGTTCGCCAAGCTGAGATACGAAGGGTATAAGAAACTGAGCGAGGAAAAATAATTCGATAATTCCGTAGGGACGGTGCATGCACCGTCTCTACAATTTCCCACAACGGGCGCCGCCGCAAAATCGGTCGCGCCCGTTTTTTTTGTGTCGTTTTTTTTGTAATTTTGCAGGTCGAAAAGACATCCATACACACTCAATAACAAACTCATAATAAACGATATATAGCACTTTCAACGTTATCATCATTGTCTAAAAAAGAGAATTTTCGGCAATGAATAGGTATTCAGTCAGGTAATCATATCACGCTAAATAACATTATGCAAAAGCGACATCAAGACCCCAAAATCCATTTCCAAGAACTGGTCAACCACTCCCAAGGGTTTCTCATCGATGATGTCAGCGATTTCATTTCCCTGACTAAGGAAACACACGTGCTGGAAAATGGACTGAAAAAACCATTATTTTTTTAAGAAAAACGATTAAACCGAATATTTATGCTTTTTAACTCTTTTTCGTTTGGTTTCTTTTTGATTATCACTTATTTGCTATACTGGCTGATTTTCAATAGAAATATAAAGATTAGAAATTTATTCATTTTAGCCGCCAGCTATTTCTTTTACGGTTTTTGGAATTGGAAACTCCTGCTGCTGATTATTGTTGTTTCCACTACCGATTTCCTATTTGGTTATCTGATTCATCACGAAGAGAGGAACCCGCGACGGAAGCTCTATTTGGCCACTTCCCTCATTATCAACTTGGGCATTTTAGGGTTCTTCAAATATTGCAACTTCTTTATTGAAAGTTTCTATGCGCTATTAGGCTTGTTCGGCACAACGGATCAATTCACTCCTCTGAATATCATCTTGCCTGTAGGCATCAGTTTCTACACTTTCCAAGGGTTGAGTTATGTGTTGGATATTTATTATCGTAAATTTGAACCCACCAAAGATGTGGTGGCTTTTTTCGCTTTCCTGTCGTTTTTCCCGCAACTGATTGCCGGTCCTATTGAGCGTGCTCGCGACCTTCTGCCCCAATTCTCCACTCCCAAAGCATTCGATTACGACACTACCCGCAAAGGGCTCTTCCTGATTGCCGTCGGGCTGTTCAAAAAAATTGTCATCGCCGACCGGCTGGCCATTTATGTTGACTCTGTTTTCGGGGATGTGGCGAATGTGCACGGATTACCCGCATTGATGGCAGTGGTCTTTTTCACCTTCCAACTCTACCTTGATTTCTCCGCCTACTCTCAAATTGCCATCGGCACAGCACGACTGTTTGGTTTCAAGTTGAGCACCAACTTCAACAAGCCTTACTTGGCCACCTCTTTCAAAGATTTCTGGGCACGATGGCATATCACCCTCACCAATTGGTTTCGCGACTATTTGTATTTCCCTTTAGGTGGAAATAGAAAAGGTAAAATCAGAACCTATCTCAACGTTATCATTGTTTTCACAGTCAGTGGGTTATGGCACGGGGCATCATGGAACTTTGTCATTTGGGGATTTCTCAATGGCATCTTCCTTGCCATTTTTGATAAGGCTTTCCACCTGAAGCCACAAAAGGTTTTAGCCAAAATCGGATGCTGTCTGTTTGTCACTTCCCTTTGGGGCCTTTCACTCATCTTTTTCCGCGCCAACAGTTTTGCCGATGCCATCACCATGTTCGGTAATCTCGGGTTCGGAAATGCTGCCGACTTGCTCCATCACGGATACGACTTGATAGAATTCAAATTCACCCTTTCCCTGTTGGTTGGCTTGATGCTTATTGAACTATTGATCAAAAACCGGCAAGAAAAGGTGGAGGATTTCTTCTTCAACAGTTTCTTCCCACTCCGTTGGCTCACCTACTTCATTCTTGTTTTGGCCACCATCTATTTAGGCGTATATGGTGTCGGCAGCGACAACACTTTCATCTATTTTCAATTCTAAAATAAACGACCATGGCTAAGAAAAAATATTATTCCCAAAAAAATGAAAAATCACCTATTGCCCCAGTTCAACCGGCGGACAATAAGAAACATACGAAAAATTCGTGGAAAACACTTGCCCTGAAGTTCCTGTTTCTACTGACAGTCGTCGTTT
>JAEEUY010000239.1 GCA_016290715.1 Bacteroidales bacterium | reverse complement strand
GATGATTATCCATACGGGATGGCAGCATCAGGATGCAGGGCCCGATTTTAGGCAAGCGATGATTAAAATTGGGCGTATTACGTGGGTGGGGGATGTGGAAATACATTTGAAGACGTCCGATTGGTTAAGGCACGGGCATCAATATGATGAGAAGTATCAAAGTGTTATTTTGCATGTGGTATATGAAAATGACATTACATTAAATTATACTTTCCCTACTTTGGAATTAAAACATTACATCTCTTCTGAACTGCTTGAACGTTATGAAAAAATGTATCACAATAATGATTGGTTGGCTTGTCGCACCGCCTTGAATCAGGTGAGTTCCATGAAAATCACATCGTTGTTATCGCGTATGGCGGAGGAACGCTTGGAAAATAAGCAGCGAGAGATATTTGAGTTATTGCATCGTTGTGGCGACGATTGGTATGAGACCACCTATCGGTTACTATTAAGGAATTTCGGCTTTAGAACCAATTCGGCTGCTTTTGAGTTGTTGGCCCAAAGTTTGCCTTATCGTTATATCAACAAACACCGGAATTCGCGGCTTCAAATCTATTCGTTGATTTTTGGGCAGGCAGGAATGTTGGCTGAAGAGCAAGGGGATGATTATTACAATACATTGCATAAAGAGTACAGATATTTGCAATATAAGTATCATTTAACACCTATCTCTTTGAAATTGTGGAATTTATTGCGTCTTCGTCCCCGAAATTTCCCATGCATAAGATTGGCTCAAGCAAGCGAGAGCTTATACCGTTTCCCCAATATTTCGCAATGTTTGTTGGAAGAACCACCGATGCAAGCTTTAGACCGATTGCACACATTGCAACCTGATGATTATTGGCAAACCCATTTTCATTTTGGCAAAGAAACCGGCAAACATACGTGCAGTATCGGGGATGAAACTATTAATACACTGGTTATTAATACGATAATTCCTCTAAAATTTTCGTTTGGAACTTTTTTTGGTAATGATAAAATAAAGGAGCAGGCATGGGTAACCTTGGAAAATATCCCATTTGAGAAAAATTTTATTACTCGAAAGTATCAGAAAATGGGGTTCACTTTCCAAAGCGCCATGGATTCACAAGCCATATTGGAACTCTATCACCACTATTGTTTGAATAAGCGGTGTGTTGAGTGTGAAATAGGGTGTTCGATTATTCGGTAATATAAAAAAGGCCACCCTAAGGCAGCCTTTATATGGATTCAAAATATTTTTAACTGATTAAGAAGTCGTATTTGTCAAAGTTTTTCAAAGCGATACCTGTTCCGCGAGCCACCGCTTTCAATGGGTTGTCTGCAATATGCACAGGCAACTTGGTTAGTTTGGAAATACGTTTGTCCAAGCCACGGAGGAGGGCGCCTCCACCAGCGATATAGATGCCATTCCGATAAATATCAGCAGAAGATTCAGGAGGGGTATTTTCCAACGCGCTGATAATACAACTTTCAATTTCTGAAATGGAGTGGTCTAATGCGGCTGCAATTTCTTGGTAATTCACTTTTACAGACTTGGGGATACATTCCACCAAATCGCGGCCTAAAACTTCGTAATCATCAGGTGGGTTATCCAAACTTTCAATGGCAGCGCCAACGTGAATTTTAACTTGTTCTGCGGTAGGTTCGCCGATGGCAATATTATGTTTTTTACGCATGTAGTCAATGATGTTTTCATTGAATTCGTCGCCAGCGGTTTTGCTTGACTTGCGTGTTACCACACCACCTAAGGCCAAAACAGCCACTTCACTGGTGCCTCCGCCAATGTCAATAATCATGTTTCCATTGGGACTCAATACGTCTAATCCAATCCCGATAGCCGCAGCCATTGGTTCATAGATCATCTTAACTTCCTTTGCGCCAGCTTGTTCTGCAGAGTCACGTACAGCACGCTCCTCCACTTCGGTGATGCCGGATGGAATACAAATAACCATTTTTAAAGCAGGAGGGAAAATCCGTCCACGTACGCCAGTCATTTTGATGAATTCTTTTAACATCATTTCCGTAGATTGGAAGTCGGCAATTACGCCATCCTTCAACGGTCTGATAGTTAAAATGTTATCATGGGTTTTCCCGTACATCATCAAGGCTTTTTTGCCTACTGCCTTAATTTGTTTTGTGTTTTTTTCAATAGCGATGATAGATGGCTCATCTACCACAATTTTATCATTGAATAAAATAATGGTATTGGCAGTCCCTAAATCAATCGCTATCTCTTTAGTAAAAAACGAATTAATACCCATTTAATAAATTTTTTATGTTTTTTTATCTTGATATTATACGTTACTATTTCTTTTTTGTTGCATAAATCTGAAAAAAAATTTTTTTTAG
>JAEEUY010000238.1 GCA_016290715.1 Bacteroidales bacterium | reverse complement strand
TGAAGAGTTGATTTCTACTACCCAAAAGCCACAATTAACTACCCCAAAAGCAATTTTTCATAAAATATTTTAATTAATAATTCACCGCCCTACGTGAGTATCGCGGTGGCTTTTTGTGCCCATCAAAATGGCTTGTTTTTTGACGAAAAAGACGATTTTTCATAAAAAATGCAAGAAAATTTGTGAGGATTGGAAGTTTTTTTGCCGATTTGTTTTGTTATTTCGATTGAAAAGTGTAGTTTTGCAGCGGAAAGTCGTTGGAAAAAGTGTATTTAACGGTTGGAAAATCGTTAGAAAAAGTGTAATCATATAGCGAAAAGACGTTTAAAAAATGCTGAAAAGGAAAATCGAAGACGTGTTGGTACAGTGGAAAAGTACCGAAGGACATAAACCTCTGGTGATAATGGGTATTCGCCAATGCGGAAAGACCTTTATTGCTCAGCATTTTGCTGCTGCAAATTATAAGAATGTCATTTACATCAACTTCATCAAACAACCAGAGCGAATCAATGCTTTTTTGGGCTCAAAGGACGTAAACGATATTCTGCTCAACCTCTCTGCACAGATTCAGGGTGTCACGTTTATTCCTGGTGATACTTGTTTTATCTTTGACGAGATTCAGGAGTGTCCTGAAGCACGCACTTCACTCAAGTTCTTCAAAGAAGACGGACGTTTCGATGTGATTGCTACAGGCTCGCTTCTGGGCGTTCAAGGATATGGGGACGAGAAAAAGAAACAACATCGCAAACTAGTCGGTCAGAAAGAGCCAGACATCCGCTCGACATATGGTCGCTTGCAAAGCAAGAATTCAGTACCTGTCGGTTCAGAAGAAATCATTGAGATGTATCCATTGGATTTCGAGGAATTCCTTTGGGCCAAAGGGGTCAACAAGGAAGTTATCGAGGCTCTGCGAAGGTTCTATCGCGAAGAAACGCCTGTTCCGTCAGGTATCCATGTCGCGATGAAAAACCTCCTGAAACTCTATGTAGCCATTGGTGGACTGCCTGATCCTATCAATGCATATCTCAAGACCAATAATATGAACGAGGTTAGCAAGGCCCACAAATCTATTTTGAAGGAATACCGCGACGATATGGTAAAGTATGCTCCCGATAAAGATAAGCCCCATATTCGTGAGTGTTTTAACTCCATTCCCAAGCAGTTGGCCAAGGACAATAAGAAGTTCCAATACAACAAGGTGAAGCCTGGAGGTCGGAGTGAAACCTACATGGGCTCGCTGCAATGGCTGGAGGATGCCGGCATCATTTGCCGTTGTTACAATACCAACATTACGGGGCTGCCGATGGAAGGCAATGCTAAGGACAATGTCTTCAAGGTCTATACGGCTGATATCGGACTGCTCGTTGAGATGCTGGGGGCAGGCTCACGCGCCGACATTATTCAGGGAAATATGGGTGGATTCAAAGGCGCCATCTATGAGAACCTGATGGCCGATACCCTTCATAAGAAGGCACAGAACCTGTATTATTTTCAGAAAGATTCTGGCCTAGAGTTAGATTTCCTTGTTCGAATAAACGGGGAATGCATCCCTCTCGAAGTCAAAGCCAAAACTGCACAGGCAAAAAGTGTCAAAACGGTGTTGGCCCATCCTGAAAAATATCACGTCAAGCACATCATCAAATTTGGTGACTATAACATCGGACGCGATGGCCAGTTGTTGACGCTCCCCAACTATATGCAGTTCCTCTTGGACTTGGAACCAGAGGAAATTGTTTTGGAAACTATTGATGTTGATGCACTCAACTCCTTGGCCAAAGAGATTGTAGAAACAAATTAGCTGTCAAATAGAGATTTTCGTTTTTATTCCTCGCCGCCTGTGTTAGGTCGCGAGGTTTTTTGTGAAAATATTTAAATATTTTTGGATGGGTGGGAAGTTTTTGCTAATTTTGTGGGCGATATATTAACCTACGCAAAATAATGGCAAAGAAAAATGAAATAACCGTCAAAGATGTCAGTATCAAGACGATGAACGTTAATGGTATTGACTATATTTGTATTACAGACATAGCCAAGCAGAAGAATTCTGTTGATCCTAATGGCGTAATTGGCAATTGGATGCGCAATCGTAACACTGTTGAATTTCTTGGAATATGGGAAACCCTGCATAACCCCAATTTTAACCCCATCGAATTCGAGGGGTTTAGAAAAGA
>JAEEUY010000237.1 GCA_016290715.1 Bacteroidales bacterium | reverse complement strand
TTTTTAGGTTGTAAAATTTTAATAGTTTTTGTACCTAATCTTTTAATTGTGCACACAAAAAAAGCGTGGTACTTTTCGCTTTCATCGGAACTTTTGAGGTCTTCGACTACCTGATACTTCCCAATTACAACGAGTAAAGCCCACGCCTTTTGGCGGGAGCGCCGTTGCTTTACCCTCGGAAGTATCGTTTGAAAATGTCGAAGTTTCAAAAGTTCCAGTGTATAAGCTACTTCGCTTTTTTCTATTCTATGGTGTGCATAAACGAATTATGCGGTCTTATTCATAGGCATTTGGTTTGGTGAATATTATTATTTGCTTATCAATTTTTACAATGTTTTCGTCTCGTGCTTTTCACTCTGCCAATATCATACAAAAATTCAGGTGCAAGGTCTGCGCCGTTGGCCCACTCAATCGTGTAACCAGTCAGACCATACTGAACGAACTGCTCTGTGTCAAGCAGTTCCCCAAAAACCTCCCCAGTAAGGTAAGGCTTTAGATCTGCAATTTTGCACACTCCATCACTGAAAGTTATCAATAACTCATAGTCTTTTACATATTCTACATCAGTTATTTTAAGCATTTCCTTTTTATTTAAGTGGTTCAATTCTTCCCAACTTTTCGCCTTTTTGCGCTTTTTCCCAAAGAGTAAGAATTTCAGCCTCATGCAAATCCATCCACTCATTCACCTTGGCAATGACTTTAGCAGGAACTTTCCCTTCCACTACACGATCAAGAACTTGAACCGTACATTCATATTCACCGTATGTCAAATGAATGTGTGGTGGATTGTGGTCACGCCAATAGAGACTGATGATGATTCCAAAGAATTTAGAGATTTCAGGCATATTCATTTAGTTTTAGGCTGCAAATATACAACTTTTCAGAAAAGTAATATATGGTGAAAAATCACAATTTATCCCCCATCCTCTTCTGCATCACAATGGCACACGAAGCGTCGCCAGTAACCGACATGACCGTGCGCCCCATATCAATAATGCGGTCGATGCCTGCAGCCACCGCCACACACTCCACGGGGATCCCTGCCGACGCGAACACCATCGCCATCAGAGCCAGACTTCCGCCTGGTATGCCCGGAGTTCCGATAGAAGCTACGGTGGAAGCAAAAGCGATAGCCATGTATTGGCTGAGGGTGAGGTCAATGCCACAGCAGGCAGCCATAAATACGGACGCTACCCCCAAATAAATGGCAACACCATCCATATTGATGGTTGCTCCCAACGAAAGCACAAAACGACCGATGTCTTTGTTTACTCCCAACTTCTCTGTACACTGCATCGTGTATGGTAACGTAGCCACCGACGAGTCGCTGGAAAAGGCGAACAGCATGGCCGACTGCATCCCTTTGAAGAACTTCAACGGAGACAGTCCCCCCAACAATGCCACCGCCGAGGAGTAGATGATTCCGGCATGAAGAGCAAAACAGAGGTAGGCCAATGCCAGCAAGGCGGCGTAGGACCCCAGCACAGCCGGCCCATTATCCACCACTACAGGTGTCAGCATACAGAACACACCGATAGGGGCAAGCGCCATGATATACTCCAAAATTTTGCCCACCACATCATTGAAACTAAGGGTTACTTTACGAGCCATCTCACCCTTCTCCCCCACATGTACCATGGCAATACCAAAGAACAAGGCAATCACAATAACCTGCATCATGGCCATGGAACTTAATGGTGTAAGAATGTTGTTTGGGAACATATCCACCAACTGGTCCATCACCGACTGATGCGGGACTGCAATGCTCCCCACTGTAGTTTCCATATTAATATGGATAAGCGGAAGAAAACCTTTCACCAGAGTCGGCACGACCAATCCTAAAGTAACTGCGAAAAGAGTGGTTACCATGAAATAGAGCACCGCACGCAATCCCAATTTGCCCACTTTCGAAATGTCGTTCATTGACAGGATTCCCGCCATAATGGAAAACAGAACCAGCGGTACCACAATGAATTTCAACAGGTTAAGAAAAATAATACCAATAGGCTGGATGTACCCATTGACAAAATCTGCATGATTGGCAAGAAGCACTCCTGCCAACACGGCAAGCAATAGTGCGATGCCGATTTGGGCGGTAAGAGAGACTTTTTTCATGGGGACAAAAGTACGAATTATTTTTTAATAATACTCCTTGCCAACCACACAGAAATAAGCAACCCTTTCCTGTGAGAATCGACAGAACTATATGAAAAACAGACACACTCCAACCACACTGATAATGGCTCCTATGACTTCGCGGAGCGTTACTTTTTGGTGGAACAAGATAGCAGCGGGGGCAATGATAAGGATGGGGGTGAGGGCAAAAAGAGTTTGCGCAATGCCTGCAGCGGTATATTGTGTGGCCAACAGTGATGCACTAACCCCGATAAACGGACCGAAGATGGTGGAGCCTAAGACGCACCACATCGCTTTGCTGTCACGAACAGCACTATGCAACTTCGTCAGACCATCTTTACTGAACAGCATCAGCGACAAGAAAAATCCGATTAGTCCGATATAGGCACGGATAGTGGTAGCGGCAAAAGGCACACTGATGCTGACAGGCAAGTGCAACACAGCATCTTCAAAGACTGCATTTGGGGAAATACCCATAGCGGCGAGCGCGGTATCATAGTGTTGGAGTCCCATTTTGCTAAGCACTAAGCCGAAACCTTGACAAATACCAGCCATAGCCGCATAAAAAATCCCTTTTGCCGGCAGTTTGAAACGGATGACATGGTGTCCCGTGTCGTCACCCTTGGAAAGTATCGACATGGCGATGCCGCTTAAGGTAACAACCATACCAAGAATGGCGACAGGATGCATCTGCTCACCGAGGAAAATACGGCCTGTGATGGCCGCCGTAGGAGCTGAAAGAGTCATGAAGAGCTGACCGAAACGCGAACCAATGTGGATGTAACCTTGCATCAGGCAGTAGTCGCCAATGACATAGCCAACCACTCCCGACAACAGCAACCACCCCCACGTGCTGCCATCGGCGTAGCGCGGGTACGGCACACCCATCACCAACCAAAGGGTGTGAACAAGGAAAAGCAGCGACAACGCCATCCGTATCGTATTGAACGACAACGCCCCCATCCGTTTTGACCCCACTTCGGCAAAAAGTGCCGTTGCCGTCCATGAAAGTGCTACAAATATCGAAATCAGTTCACCCAAAAACATCACGTTTATACTATATTATTTGTAAATTTCCCCACAAACTTGCGGATAAACGCCAATGCTTTTCTATGCATGTCTGCGGACATAAACTTTTTGTATAATCCATTGAATAACAAGTAAGAACACTTCCGACAAAAGGGCTGGAATATTCATAAATTCCCCAAACATAAAATCCCTTCTAAGAGGGGAAAAATACAATATCAGCAATGAAAAGCCGACAGAAACGGCAAAGGCCAAGAGCATTAAAAGTGTGAGGTATAATTTCGACTTTATCACTTTATGACCCAACCACACTCTTACACCCGCTCCGATGAGATAGATCACCGAACCCAAATAAAGCTGTATTATGAAAGCCTCCCCCAGCGTTATTTCCATAACTTTATCATCCTCTCATCCCTTCATCTTTTCATCCCTCATCCACTCACCGTATCACCTTTGTGAACACCGGTGCACTGCCATCTGCCACGGTTACATAGACTTGAATTTCACCGGCGGGCGGCATATCGGGTTTATCTTCTCTTGGCAGAGCAACAGCAGTGAACAGGTACTCTGTACCCTCGGGAATAGTACGCACAGCCACAGACTTGGCCTTGGCATGAATCATCGGATAACCCTCCACAGCGGCATCGAAAATAGCTGTTTCTGATTCGCTCACCTCATGCTGCTCAGAAAATTCTTCCAATTTGGTATATTCACCATCAAGGAAACCATTGGCTTTCAAAAAGTTATCAATTTCCTTAGGCATTGCCTCCAAACGGGCGGCACGCACACCATAACCCGGCAAAATCTCTGCGTCGGGTTCCGCTGCAACCAAATCCTTCACGCTGGATTCCAGTCCACCACTACCGAAAGTGCAGAATGGCACAATCTTCTTGCCACTCAGGTCGGCACTATTAAGAAATTGGGCTACAGGTGGCGCATAGGTACCGAACCATACAGGATAACCCAAAAAGATTATATCATACTGGGCGAGATCAGCCCGTACCGGTTGGATATCTGGAATAATCCCTTGTTCGCGTTCCTGTTTGCAACGGTCAATCGTTGCTTGAAAAGCAGTATCGTAAGGATTCACCATAACAATTTCCTCCATGTCGGCACTGAGCCGGTTGGCAATTTCCTCTGCCACCGACTTGGTGTTGCCCAATTGGGAATAATAAAGCACCAGCATCTTAGGTTTGGAAGTTTCTCCTTCTTTGGAATTTTCTTTTTTTGTACTGCAGGAAACAGTAGTCAACGATACAACTGCTAAAAGCAACAATAGTTTGATATTCTTCATAATAAGTTTTTTATCGGATGCAAAAATACAATAAAATACCTAAATCAGACCATCCGGACACGGGATATTCCCATTTTCAAAAAAAACTCATACGTTTTATTTTGAAAGAATCCATATTATTGCCATATTGTTCAAAATTGTATTTTTGCCGTTGCAAAACAAAATTTCCAATTTATGAAAAAGATAATGATATGTTTCTTCACTGCTGTCGGACTTTTCTCCGCTTGTGGACAATCGAAGTATGAAACCGATGTATTCACTACCCAAAGTGGGAAAAGCGTCAAAATCCACGCACTGATGCACTCCAGCATCCGCATCGAATATGATGGTAAAGAGATTGAGATAGACCCCTGTGCGAAGTTACACGAGAAGACAGTTGATTACACTGACATGCCCAAAGCAGACATCATTCTTGTAACCCATGAGCATTACGACCATTACGATGAAGCCACCCTCCGACTGCTTTCCAAGGAAAATACGCAACTGATTATGAACAAGCGTTGTGTGGATATGTATGGCAGCGGTATGGCCATGGCTAATGGCAGCAGAGTACAACTCGCTGACGATATCACCATAGAAGCCGTTCCCGCCTATAACACCACCCAAGGGCACCTTGATTTCCACCCCAAAGGGCGCGACAACGGTTATATTCTCACCCTCGATGGCTTGCGCATCTACCTTGCCGGTGACACCGAAGACATTCCTGAAATGAGCCGTATCAAAGACATTGACATTGCCTTTCTCCCCTGCAACCAACCCTATACCATGACTCCTGAACAATTAGTGCGTGCCACCCGTATGCTGAACCCCAAAGTACTATTTCCCTACCACTATGGGACAACCGATGTAAGCAGTATTCCCTCCCAATTAAAAAAAGAGGACGTTGACGTAAGAATCAGACACTACGAATAACGAGGATCTTTAGTTCAAAATCATATTCTTCACAACCATTACACTTTTCAGCACATTGTACACTTCTTTCGTCATTTCGCATTATGCCTGAACATTGGGAAATTTACGCAGACTGGAATCCATGGCACGGATGCACCAAGATTAGTGCCGGATGCAAATACTGTTATGTATATAGGCAGGACAAAATGTACGGCAGTGAAATTTCAAGTAGTGAGTGCAGAAAGACAAGCAATTTCTATCTTCCAATAAAAAAGAAACGGGATAAGTCGTGGAAAATAGAAAGCGGGAAAATAGTATATACCTGCTTCACATCTGACTTCCTTCTGAAAGATGCAGATCAATGGCGGCCAGAGTGTTGGGAGATGATAAAGAAGCGAAACGATCTCTGGTTCTTTTTTTTCACCAAGCGCATCGACCGTTTCATGGATTGTGTCCCCAACGATTGGGGAGACGGTTATGATAATGTCATCGTGGGGTGTACTGTGGAAAATCAGGAAATGACAGACAAGCGTTTGCCCATTTTCCTAACGCTTCCTATCAAACATAAACGCATCATTGTAGCCCCCATGATCACTGCCATAGATCTCTTCTCTTATCTGAATGAAACAATAGAAGAAGTGTCCGTAGGAGGCGAATCTGGGATGGATGCCAGACCTTGCCGTTACGACTGGATCCTTGACATCAGAAAGCAATGTATTTCCAAAGATGTCGCCTTCCGCTTTCACCAAACAGGAGCCCGTTTAATAAAAGACGGGAAGATGTTCCGCATACCAAGATGTCACCAACTTAGTCAAGCTCACAAAGCGAACATTGACTACAAAACAGAACAGCACCTTGTTCCCGAAAAGGTAAAGTTTGAATGGGAAGACTCCAAATAAAGCAGTCTGCCACGACCCCATATAAGAGGACAATTCATTTCCTTTATAAAAGAAAAAATAGCTGCACTTTTTTACAGCTTTACTGCAGGCCATCCATAATCTTGGTAATAGCGGAATGGCAACCCATGACGATGAACGTACTCCTTCAGCTGTTCATGCCGGATTGCTTTGGATACCTCTTGATTGGCGTGCATATTGCAATAGATGTCGTAATGGTCGCCGAAGATGCGTTTGGCACTTTCTTCATTCCCTGCACCATCCACTGTCTGCTCAAAAGCGGTAACAGTCCACGTGGCACCGTTTTGGCAAAGGGTCATTTTGCCCGCGTGGTTGCCGCCCGAAACCATCTTGAGCGTGTCGCCAAAACAATTGTACCAGAAAACCCAAAAATCGCCCCACACACAGGTGTCGGTTTCGTACACTATTCCCAGCGCAGGCACGCACAACTCACCCTGCGAATAGTGTGGGGCAATTTCCCGCACCAGATAGTCGCTGATAGCATCACGCAACGCCTGTTCCTGACGGTTGAGGGCTATATGGCGGATACAATCGGCTTTATGTCCATCAAAATCCGACATCAGCCATTGGTCATCCACCAGTTCCATATAGAGCTGGTGCTGCTCACTTCCGGACTCTTCATCGAAAGTGCCGTCTTCCCACTTCTGCCGCACGTTCACATAAGCGATGGCGTGAGTATCGTCCACCTTCCGAACCGAGTCGATTGTATAGACGGGAAGAGTGCCGCCGTTTCCTGTAACAAAGTAATAGAGCCACTCGTGGTCCATTGCTTCATGTTCGGGAAGATGATGAAACAGCGTGTCCAATACCGCATAGAAATCATCCGTCATGTATGCTTTTGACTGTTCAAGCAACTCATGATCAGGGATATACTGACATAATTCCATAGCGCGCTCGCGCAATTGTTTTTCCATATTGCTACACCCTGCAAGAAGCAAGATAATGCAAAAGAGCAAGATTATTTTTTTCATAAATCATAAAAATTCGAACGATTTTAACTTATTTCTGTATTTATCTTCTGATATGCCAAACGCTCATCGCCGGACAGCAAATAAATAAGGCCGCAATAGGTGAAACCGTATTTCAGCAGGTTATGCTGCATAATCTGGTTGTCGCGGTGGGTATCGATACGAAGATTTGTTCCGTTAGCAAAACAGAAATCCATAATAGTGCTGAAGACACCATGCACATTGGGATAACTGGCGATACGATGGACAACGTGGTATGACAGCGTATCATCCAGCCAATTCCCTGCATAAATCCGGTTGTAGGTAGGTTCCGGCGATGGCAGATAAGCGAAGTAGCCGACCAATTGTCCGTTATCTTCCACAACGAAGCCGCCACCGCTTTCCATATCGCTGGCAATAACCTCTTCCGACGGGTAACCATCTGCCCATTGATGCATATTACCAGCATCGCGCATAATCTTTCTGGCAGCCTCCATCACATGCAGGATGCCAGACATATCATTGGAATGTGCTTGTCGTACAACAAGAGACATTGGACTTTCATTTTTAGGTTGCAAAGATAATTTTTTTGCGGATTTGCTCATCCATTTCAGAATATAAGTTCAAGTTAAAAAAACTTGCCGAAGCCGCTTGCTTAATTCTTCTTTCCCTTTTGTCTTGAAGCAAAAGAAAAAGGTCAAGTCTGTAATAAAAAAAACTAAAAAATGATTTCTTAAAGCTAACGTTTGCAAACTCACGCTATTTTTTATAATTTTGTTGGGAAATCTATAATTTAATTTCTGATTATCAAAAAAACAACCATTATGCCAGAATTTTATTATCTTTGCTTCTTCATTATAAATCAAAAATCATGAGTTTGAAAACAAAAACATCAAACGGATTTTCATTCTGTATTTTGTCCATTGCACTTTTCCTTTTTACAAATGTCAGATGCATGGCGCAGCAGGAAGATTTTCTCACTGTGGATTACAAGAAAATCGAACACTTCGTTGAAAAAGAGAATGCCCAATTTGAGAAACTGATTCTCCGTTTTGCGGATGGAGACACCTCTTTAACATTGGATGAGTTGTCCGCCATTTATTACGGCAGTTTCTATAGTTCACAATATTCCTATTCGGAAGCATCTGATAAAGTGCGTGAAAACATAAAGAGTCAGAACTATACTGCGGCATTGAAACTCTGCAAAAAAGAGTTAGAACAATCACCGGCTTCTTTAGACCTGTTGGGAAAGACAGCCATGTGCGCCCATTATGCAGGTGAAGAAAATGATATTTATTATCAAAGGATTATACAAATATTAGATGTGATATTTGCTACTGGCGATGGGAAGTCGCAACAAAGCGCATTCAAAGTGGTTGCTGTTTCGGATGAATATTTTATTATTTATAATGTATTTGAGGCGAATCTGAAACAACAGGCATTGGTCGGGCATTGTGACCAAATGACAGTTTATACGGAAGAGGAGCCTGATGAGACCACTGACATTTATTTTGATGTAACGCTGCATTTGTCTCGACTTCATTCTCTTTTTGGATTCGATACCGACTCAAAAAAAGCAACCAAGAAATCCAAAAAGAAGAATTAAGCAAATTCCCATCAGCATCAGGGCCAACAGGCCTGTGCATACATTTTCATACATTAGGGTGCAGTTTTATAAATCCCCTGTCAAAAATGGGTTCCGGGGCACAAAGATACGATCATTTGGAAATATTGTTTACTTCTCCTTTTTCGGTTCCGTGTGCAGAATGACGTGTGTCTTTTTCCCGAACCGTTCCTTGAGTTTGTGTTCAATTTCAGTAGCCCGCTCATGCACCTCATATAGTGAAAGATTGCCGTCCATACGTACGTGTGCCTCAATGGCAATACGGTTTCCTATACGACGCGTATGCAGATTATGAGGTTCCGTAACATCGGGGAAGGAGGTCATTATTTCCTCAATTTCATGTTCGGTTTCTTCGGGTAAAGAACTTTCTGTAAGTTCGTTAACGCTGCTGCGCAAGACATCCCAAGCCACCTTCACCAACATAGCGCCCACCACAATGGAAGCCAACGGGTCCAACACCGCCCAACGTTCGCCAAACAGGATCGCCCCTCCAATACCAATCGCAGCCCCTATAGATGACAATGAATCGCTGCGATGATGCCACGCGTTGGCCACTACAGCCTGACAATCCAATGCCTTCCCTTTTCTCATCGTATATTGGTACAGCGCCTCTTTCACAAGAATGGAAACTAACGCAGCCCACAAGGCGAGTTTGCCAGGCACCTCAAGTTCTGCTCCGCCAAGCCAGTCTGCAAATTTGATAGCCCCCGACACAATAATCCCTGTTGCAGCCGCTACCAACGCTAAGCCGATGAAAAAGGTGGCCAACGTTTCAAACTTCCCATGCCCATAGTCGTGCGACTTGTCCTGCGGCTTCGCACTGACATTTACAAAAACCAAAACCAAGAGATCCGTCAGAAAGTCGGACAAAGAGTGAGTGGCATCGGCCAGCATCGCTGCACTGTGTCCGAGAGTTCCCGCAATAAACTTGAAAGTCAGCAGGATAATGTTTCCCACCGAACCCACTATCGTGATTTTGTATATCTTTTTTTCCCGTGACATAAAATCTTTTTTAATATAAAAAAAAATACTATTCCAATGCTTTAACCGGACACACCTTTTTGCAGTTCTGGCATAAAATACATTCGGTTGCATTCTTTCGGTTGCGTGCGTTTTTGTTCACCTCAACATCCATCGGACAAACCACCAAACATTTGCCACAATGGATACACTTGTCCTCATCGCACTTGATACGCAACACCGAATAATAGCTCATCGGCTTCAGAAAGACGGTGATTGGACAGATATATTTGCAGAAAGCGCGGTTGTCGCACAAGACCAACGCAAGTATAATCCCGACCACATAATAAAGCACATTTCCAGCCACAAACAGATAAAAAAGCGTAACTTTATCGGTTTTATTGAAATAGAGCAGCAGTAAAACAATTGCAAGCGACAGCGCAAACATAACATAGCGTACCCACCCGAACCGCTTTCTTTGTCCAGAGGGTTTCTTATAAGGCAACAGATCAAGAATCATAGCCGTCCAGCAAGCGTACCCACACCAACCGCGACCAAACAGCAACGGCCCGAAAATCTTGGCAATAGCGTAGTGCAATGTACCCGCCCCCAACACCCCTGTCAGGAGATAGAACCAGAATCCCTCTATCTGCATATTCTCCCCGCATATCAGTCCGAGAAAAACAAAAATGTATGCGCCAACCCCAAACTGCACAAACTCACGGGCATACTTTTTCCCAGCGGCGGATAAAATCCCTCCGATGCCTATACAACATCCGATATAAGAGAAATTCAGCAGGAAAAACAAACTGCCGGAAGCCAACCAAAGCCCTACCGCAATAGCCTCAAAAACCATAAAAAGGATAATTGCTGTTCTGTATTTTTTCATGGTCTATGCTTACACTTCGTATTTGGGCGCAAAAGTACAGAAATTTTACTCAATCCCACTCAAAAAATTTCAGAATTCCCCCCCTTTAATCTTGTAATATTCATAATCCCGGAATCATCTATGTCGCTTTGTTTTTTTTACAAGAGATAAAGGGATAATTTCATAAAAAAATTTTTTTGCATAGAATAAAAATGTAATTTTGTCAAGGAATAAAATACAAGGAATAAAACGATATGAATATGAAAAAATTTATTTTTAACTTTTTGATTA
>JAEEUY010000236.1 GCA_016290715.1 Bacteroidales bacterium | reverse complement strand
GAAACGCTTGTCGTCGTTTCTGTAGCATCGGTTAGGGTAATATCTGTAGAAGTGGTTGAAAGAACAAGATTTATAGTGGAGCTGGCCGTGTCGCCCCTGTTTTCCAAAATGACATCAAATGTAACAGTGGCTCCGGCAACAGGATTGCTGCTGGGTGAAATGCCGGCATCGGTAATGTGAATGTCGGCTACGTGAGGTGCCACCATCCCGCCGTTAGGCCATGAAATGTTATCTACCCACGCGCAATCAGAACCGCTGTTGACATAAGCGTCTTTGGTGTAAGAAAACAGGATGCTGTGTTCACCGGCTGTAATGGGAAATGAAGCTTCTCCCCAATCCACTGTGCCGGAAAGCGATTCCAACTCTTCCCCGTCAAGATAAAACTTGAAAAAGTCATAATCCTCTTCTGAAGAAACTTTTCTGAAGTAGGAAAGTGTCCCATCCATGCTGACTTGGATGGTGAGTGATAAATCTGAAGAGGTATTGCTGCGGTTTTTATTGCCCGACTTTGCACAATATGTCCCAGCGTATGCCCCGCTATTGACAATCGTCCATGGGTATCTTGAATTATTGACCCATTCGTTGGTGGTGAAGTTGTTGTTTTCCCAGTCTTCGGTAGCAGTAACTTGGCCGACTATTACAAAGAAAGTATCCATACGTGAAACAGTAGGATTATCCATGCTATATATGTGATGGTAGAATGGGATGATGGTTCCCATTGGGACCTCATTGCCTATTTGGATTGTAAATGAGGATGTACAGGTGCTTTGTGCATTTAAGTTGTTGATGACGATTGAATCATTGGAGATGGGAGTATAAATATAATAGGTAGAGAGGAGGGAAGCAAGGTTGGTCGCCGCGGCTCCACCAATATTTTGGTCAATAATTGATAAATTGATGGTTTCACCGGGTTCGATAATATTGTTGTTGTTTCCGGAAATTTCTTGAATAGAAGCATTCACAAGATCTATTTCAGGGGCAACGATGGTCAGGTTGTAGGTGTAGTAGGTTGTATCTGCAACACCATTATCCAAAAAGGTTACCATGAATTGGATAGGGGCAATGGTGTTGTTGGGTACATTGTTGATGGAGAGTGCAAAAGATGCCCAAAGGGTATCACTGGTGTATGCGTTGACGGTACCTACAGCTTCACTATTGTCAGTCAGTATTATGTCAGTTGATTCTGTTGTTGCAGTAATGGCAGTGTTGGTGGCTGTTTCGGGGTAGTTGTTCGCAATCATCACATCTAAAGTGATGTTTGTGCCGATAGTGGCAGTGGCTTGTTGGGAAAGTTCAACGCCAGTGATTTTTACGCGTGCACCCGCTTGTGTTTCAGGATGAATGGCTACAAACACTGTTTTGTAATTTTGTGCGGAAGCAGCCAATTCATAGTCGGTTCCTTCATTTAAAGCTGGAAATGTCAGGGTGGCGTTGCCATTGGCATCACTCAAAACGGCGTGTAGTAATTGAAGGTTTTGTGTTAGTGCAATATAAGTGTGTGGAGCACCAGTTGAAATAGTAAATGAGGTTGTCCCATCTTCAGGGGTATATTCATTATCTGTGATATTGTTGCCATCAATTTGGATCTGCATATCATCAGGACGAGTGAGCCATGGTATAACGGAGGGATCTCCCATAAGAGAATAAATTTCCCAGTAATAATTTTTTAAACTTGAATTGGAAGATTGAACTGCCAAATTGCCTCCCATAATAATTGAACCTTGAGTGGCAAACCAATTGACAAAATTTTCACCGTGGGTGTGGAATAATTTATCATAAGCACCCAAGTTGTTGGCATTGTAAGTCGCCCCGTTGCAGTTGCTGCAACTGGTGGACAGACTGCGTACGCCTACTGCCCAGTAATAATCTTCATCCCAATAGGTATAGTCCGTTCCTCCGATATAGCCTACAGCGCCTGCATTATTGACACGCAACAGGGCTTCTCCGAAACATTCACTTTCATTGAAAGAGTTTGACTGGCAGCAGTTTCCTATCATTAACCCATATTTTTCCTTGTTGGTCATGGAGTTGGCATTGGAGGTGCTAAAGGAGGGCTTGTACCAACCGCTGGAACTGCAATGTGCCGAGTAGTTGGCATAGCCTACGCCACTATTCAGTGCATTTTGCACTCCTGTGGTGGATGAATTGCTGTGGGGGTTATAATAGGACGTAACAGAAGTATATCCGTATGAGGCATTGGCATAATTGTCCTCCAAATAGTGCATGGCAGGGTCAGCATGAGAGTAGCCGTAATCTCCTTGCCGTCCGTTATCTTCGCCTGCAGCTAATAATGCCTTATCCAAATAACTGGGATCGCTCATCGCATACTGCTCGTATGTTAATGTTTTTTCGATCTGTGGGGTGAGCTGTGAAACGTTTTGCGCAGAGAAACGACCGTAATAGCAGTCGGGAATATTATCATTTCCAGTCCATGTAAAATAATATAAATCAGTTATATGAGAATTCTCCGTCTGTCCGGAATAGGCAGGAATTTGGGCTACATCACCTACCAATAATACGTATGTCGGTGCAGGATTGTCAGGTGTTGCATTGTCATATAATCCTTGCAGATAATTCTTTATGGCTGTTGTGGTGGTTCCAATGGTCCCGGTATAGGCTACTTCTACTAAAAATCCTTTTCTTCTTTTCCAGTTTACCAGACTGTCTAATTGCCCATTGAATATATCGTTGGCAACAATTACATATTTTACAGGAGAGGCAGGAAACATCTCTCTCGACAAAGGAGGCAGTTGGTTGATGACTTGGGCCGGTTTCCCAAAGGCGCAACTTGTGTGAATCCGTTTCATCTCTTTAGTGGATGGGATATCCACATTGTTGTATGTGATTTCTATGTTAATATCATCATATACCATGAATTCGTTGGTAATAGGATTGTACTTGACAGGACTGATATATAGGGTGGCAAGATTGTAACTGCGCATAATACCAGTTTTTTCAATAGAGGCTAATTCCAATCCATAGAAATCGTTTGTTTGATATATCGCCTCATTGATTTGGATAGGGAAAGGCCCTTCTTCAGATTTGGAAATGGAACGTTGGGCTGGATATAAACGGTGCTGAATGCCGAGGGCATTGCCAGAATAGGTTTTCACCCGTCTGGCCGTAGCTGTTATTTGTATATCTTCACATAGTGGGATTTCAATCATTTTTACCATTACGGGCAATTCAGGTGCACCTACTTGATTGCTCGACAGAAAGTCGTTCAGGTGAATACGGGAGAATGTTCCCTCTGAAGTAACGATATCGCTTACTTCCATGTTGCCGGTGTGAACATTTAAAGAGAGTCCTGAAAGGTCGTTTCGGGTGATTTTAACATTCTGGGCATTTAAATTCCCTAAAGCGATAAGCAAAATGAATAAAAGATAAAATGTTTTTTTCATATTAGTGTGTATTTTTTTCAAAGAATAATTTTTTTAAATAAAACCAAACGGCAAATTTAATAAGTTTTTTCTGTCGTTTTTTGTGATGTAAAATATATTAATTAGTTACAAATCAGGAAAATATGCCAAAGAAGAGATCATTTCAAAAAAAAACTTCTTATTTTTCGCAATTTTTTAAGGTAAAATAAATTGTTCCAAAAATAAATAGGAAATTTTATGTTTTTTTTCATCAAACCATAGTTTTAGCGGAAAGCAATGAATAGGAAATTCAGCTAAAACGGAGAAGATGATGATTTTCTGTCGTGAATCAGTTGTTCTAAAACATTTAATGCATCATCAATGGTGATAGGCGTGGTGATTTTTTCTTTTTGTTTGTAAACCAATACCTTGCCACTGCCAGCGCCGACAATTCCGAAATCGGCATCGGCCATTTCTCCCGGCCCGTTGACCACACATCCCATCACGCCAATCTTCAAATCAGGGTAATGACTGAAACGGCTTTTGACTTTGGCTAAGGCATCTTGTATATCGTATTGCGTGCGACCGCAGGAGGGACACGAGATAAATTCGGTACGGGTCATCTTAATGCGGCAGGCTTGCAGGATGATTTCGGTAACATAGCGGCACTCATCGGCGGTGAAAAACGGATTAATCAGTTGTAATTCTGTAATGTGCTGGTGATAATGGGCATAGCCCGCGGCAGCTGCACAAACAATCAGCCATTTCTCTCGGTTGGGTTCGTTGTATTTAATGGTAAGTTTATGTCCATCAATGTGTTGCTCTGTATTCTTTATTTCTTCCCGAATATTGGCAAGGATGATGGCAGCATGGATTTCGTTTTCAGGGTTCTCGGTGAGGGAGACGCGGATTGTGTCGCCAATTCCAGAAAGAAGCAAAGTCCCGATGCCGGCGGCTGATTTGGCGCGTCCTTCGTCGCCCGCTCCCGCCTCGGTTACGCCAAGATGCAGCGGATAGCACTTGCCGGCGGCTCGCATCTTTTCGGCTAAGAGCAAGGTCGCTTCAATCATGGTATGCACATTGCTCGATTTCATGGAGAAAACTACATTCCTGAAGTCGTTTTCATGACAGATGTCCACCCATTCCATCGCCGACATGACCATTGCCAACGGCGTGTTCCCATAGCGGCTGACAATGCGGTCGCACAAGGAACCGTGATTGATGCCGATGCGCAAAGTGGTGTGATGCCGTTTGCATATTTCAAATAGAGGGGCTGCCCGTCGCGCCATCCTGTTTGCCGCTTCGGCATACTCGCTTTCGGTGAGGTCCAGTTGTTTCAGATTCCGTTTATCCGTAAAGTTTCCTGGATTGACACGCACTTTCTCTACGATACGGGCGCAGGCCTCCGCCACTTCCGGATGGTAGTGCACATCGGCAACAAGAGGAACGGAAAGCCCTTCCGAACGCAACTGGTCTCTGATGGCTTGCAAGGCTCCGACTTCTTTCATGGTGGGCACCGTTATTCTCACCATCTGTCCTCCAGCAGCCACAATCCGTTTCACTTGTTCCACAGTAGCACCAGTATCAAGGGTGTTGGTGTTGGTCATGGATTGTATAATGATGGGGTGCCCTCCGCCGAGAGGAATATTGCCAATAGTAACGATTTGGGATGGATATTTTTCTATCATTTTTCTTTCAACAAATAGCGTGCAAAGGTATCATTTTTTTAGAAATTTTAAGTCTGTTTTCTTTGCAGATATTAGAAAAAAGATTTTGAATCGCAGCAGAAGGCAGCCACGATCACCAAAAAATTTTTTTTCACTATTTTTGCACCCCCAAATTGAGATATGCAGACGATTAACAAAACAAAAGAGTTAGAAGAAAAAAGCATTGAATCACTGTTGTTTACATACGCACTGCCTTCTGTCGTCAGTCAGATTATTGCGGCAGTTTACAATATTGTGGACAGAATATTTATAGGACAAGGGGTAGGGGCGTTGGCTATTGCCGGTTTGGCGATCACATTTCCCATCATGAACATCATTCATGCGTTTGGTTCGCTCATTGGAGTGGGGTCATCGGCCCGTATGTCCATTGTTTTGGGTCGAAAAGATGAGCGTTGGGCAGAGAAGATATTGGGAAATAGCACGGTTTTTACAATCGTGTTGAGTGGTACTGTGATGCTTTTCGGCTATCTGTTCCTGAACAATATTTTGGCACTGTTTGGAGCAACAGAGAATACGGTTTCTTATGCCCGTGAGTATATGCTTATAGTATTGCCGGGGATGTTTCTGACGACGTTGGCCTTT
>JAEEUY010000235.1 GCA_016290715.1 Bacteroidales bacterium | reverse complement strand
GGACGCCCAAATATCACCGATACCATCAACCTTGCGGGCATCGTAAATGATGCCGAAGTCGGTCCAGTTCTTCATATCCTTCGTGCGGAAACCGTAAAGGGCCTTGATATTATAGCCATTGGCATTAGATGCCGCAGGGTCATCCGAGTCGGTAATGACATAGAAATAAGTATCATCGGCGGCAGCACCTGGGTCTGCCAGATAGTGATAACTCGAAATCGGGTTATCGGCTAGCGCGCTTACCCCAAAGCCCGCAGCCATTCCAAACATCGTTAATTTTTTTACCAGTCTCATTGTTCACTCCTTAAGACCACACACCGTGAGTCCATCTCTTTACAATAAAACTACCTCTAGGAATGCAAAAAATCCCTCATTTGGGCATATCTATTATGGACAAAAAATCAATGAGTTAGACACAAAAAGAAGCCCAGGATCAAAACCCTGAGCTTCGCGAATTAGGCAAAAAGGACCAAATTACGGAGTCAATCACGGCTGGCGAGCCATGTGGTAACCAATAGCAATATCTTCATTGGCGGCGTAATTAACGATTCGTCCAATATAAATCTTGATGCTTCCAGATTGGGGTACCGTGAAAGACAACAGGACGTATGGATTCTTATTATTTATATCCCCAAAACTACTGATCATCTGCCCATTCTGAAGCACGACAACAGCCAAATTCACAGGCATTTTTCCCTTATTTTTGATGGTACTCCCTTTCATCAGCCAAGAAACGGCCAGTTTGTATTTTTCGCCAGCCACAAGACCACTAATGTTCATCTCCAAACTCTTATTATCCTTAAACAAGACATTATCTTTAGCTCTCGGCCAATAACCAGAATAAGTCTTATTGAGGGCCAAAAGACTATATACCGGAGCACCATGATACGCTCCCCCATCAGTATCAGGGTCATTTAAGGAAAAACCCCAAGTCGATGTCAAGAACACAGGTTTAACCATTTCCGGGTGGCCCTTGAAGAACGGATGACGACTCATCATGTCAGCCGCCATGGCCGCCGTGAACGGAGTAGAAAAACTCGTCCCAGAATAAGTCGTATATGCCATTTCCGGGAAATAAAAATTACCGATGTTCATTATCTCAGGTTTTGCGTCACCTATAACAGAATTCAAGTAATTGCTGTATGGTTCATAAAAATAAAACGGTTTACCCTCGTACGTGGGGTTTCCATATATATAAAGCGCTTTAGGATCCAAAGCCCCTACCGTAATGGCATTAAGAGCCTTACCTGGGGAATGAATTGCACGCTGTGTTTGTTCACTTGGCGTGAAATTACCCGCATTGACAAATTCCGTAACCCCATAATTGTAAATGTAATCATCTAAGCGAGCATCATTTATTTCGTATGCAGTTGTATGTTGCGGACTTTCATTTCGAAGTCCTATCGAAACACTGCCCACGTAAATTTTTGGATTAAACGCAGAGCCCATCGGATTAGATGGGCCAAGAGTATTTTCTATATTCTGTCTATCATAACCATAAATATATGCATTTGGAGCGAACTTTTGGAGAACGGTCGCTACTTTGGTCGCGTGTTCCTTATTTGGCCTATTGCATGCCTTACCTTCATGTTTATTTGGATTAGGAATTTTCGATTCATCTGCGCAACCAGTATCCACATAGTAGATGCCAACATCATTACCTTTATCGCCGTAAGCAAATGCCGTAGAGAGTTGCGAGGTCTCAAGAGCTTCATTATACAACGCTACATGAGTTGAAGTAACGCCATCCTCAGCAATAGCATCGTAATAATTGGCTGTTTCTACAGATTCTTCCGTTTCGATATAAATATTTTCCGAAGATTGCAATTTGCGCTCCATTTCCGTAGGAGTCAAAAACGCTTTGTACGGTTCCTTGAGCGGTTTTAGCAACTTCATTCGACGATTTTCCCATTCTTCTGTTTTTTTGAAGAAGGACTTTTTGTCTATTTTCTTTCCGTTCAGCCAGAAATTTTCCTCTTTCGTTTCATCATTGTAAGAATAATGTGCAGGGCCCAGAGGTTCAATATCAGGATCTTCTACAGTCAAGTCATAGACGGTTACTTCCATTTTAGGCTCGACAGCATTTTCAACCAAATAGACTGTAGAATCTTGGTTTTGTCCCTGTTTCACTTTACGTCCCAAGACATCGTTCTTGGAAACAACTTTTTTCTTTTCAACTTTCTTGTTTGCTTTTTCGGCTTTGTATTTTTCAACAAATTCTCTAGCCTTAGGCGATAAGCGATCTAGATAATTATCCGTAACCCCCGCCTGAGCAGAGATACACCCTGCAAGCGAAAGCACCAATAAAGGTTTAGTATTCATAAGATATTTCCTTTGTTTAAAACAACTTCTTTTGTCTACATCATTTTGTTAGTAAAATGATAACCAAAGATAATTCATTATCTAATACAAATGAAATATTTCTAATAAAATAATAAAATTGTTACTTTCTGATTAAGCAACAGACAAAATAACAAAAACCACGAATCAAATGCAATTCGTGCAAAGCAAATCACCACATAAGCAAACCCTTATCACAGGAGTTTGCTTAAAAGTTTCATCTGTTGAGGAGGCGCCATTAAACCACGCACCATCATCCCATTCGTCTCTAAAATTAGTTTTGAGCATTCGAAAAAAAACTCATTTTGCCATATCTATTATGGATAAAAAATCAATAGTGGGGCTTCGCCCTGTCACCCTAGATTTACCAATTCCGGCACAAGGCCGGGATGACATTACAGAAAAAAGACTCCTCGTTCGAGGAGCCTTTCCTGGATAGGAGTGTTAAAAAACTAACGAACCGAGCGAACTCTAGCCACAGCGCCGTTGCTGCGGTTGCGAATCAGGCTAAAGCCCTGTACGCTCTTGGCCTGAGCATTTTCGCGCCAGAGTTTCTTCGCTTCGAGCATGCTG
>JAEEUY010000234.1 GCA_016290715.1 Bacteroidales bacterium | reverse complement strand
TAAAACAGTCCAATGGGAATACTGTTTTTTTTACAAAAATGGAAAAACGAGAAATCTAAAAAAGGGAAAAGAGGGAAATGGTGTTTTTCTGTCAGCAAAGTGGGCATAACGGACGATTCGCTATAAAGGAAATCATAGTGTGTGCCGTTTTTGATTTCCTGTTTAATTGCTGCAATCTTTTTTTTGCGTTCTTTTCCTTGTCCATCCACTACATCCACGATATAACCCATATCTTGGAAGGAGTGTATTAGCTTCCAAGGGCGAATCTGACTGGCTGAGGCGTGTGCCCGATTCAGTTTCATCGGAATATGAAAGATTATTCGGCGTGTTGTTGCGGACATACGGAAAGAGGATTAATTTTTTGGTGAATATATTCAGCATAACAAACAAACATCGCAAAAAAGAGGTAATGCGACCATAAAAAGAGAGACGAACTCGGTGCAAATAAGATGAGCAGGTATAGGATGGGAAGAATCCAAAATTCATTGCGCCCGCCTTGTGCCATTACCCGCTCCATTTTGATTATCAGTAATAAATAGGCAAGCGAGCAAAAAATTCCAGAAGTGAAAAGCATTTGAAACAAGTAGGAATGAGAATCCGTGATAAACAAAAAAAGATCTACATTTTGCAATTGGCTTAAATAATAGATATCGCCTTTTATTCCCATCCCCAAACCGTAAGAATCGAATAATGAGATAAATGCATATTGATAAAGATGCCATCTTGTAATAATGGATTCATCCATAAAATAGGCGAAATAAAAGAGCATTCCCAAAAGCATCAGGAATATGGAAATGTAAGAAACCCACCGATATTGTTTGAAAAACTTTCTAAAATAAAAAATAAAATACAAAAAGAGAATACAGAGGGCCGTCCTGCATCCGGAAATGAATATCAATAAGATGGCCAATAATGTAAATACAACATCAATAATCCATTTTTTATGAGCAAGAAAAATCTTTCTGTAAGAAAGAAAGAAGAGTAAGGTCAAGGTTAAGATAGTGGCAAAATCATTGGGATTATGCGAAAAAATGGAAATGGAGTGTTTGTTAATGAATTCAGTTGTAGGTAAGAGCAGGGCTGATCCGTATAAATGGCTGTCTGTAAAATATTCAATCGCTCCAAAGAAAAAGAAGATGACTAATGCCGCATAGCAAAAATGGTAGAAATATTTTAAGTGGTTCTGAGGAGAACTACAGGCAGGCCCCATTAGCGCAAACAATAAAAATGGAATAGAAAGAAAATTGAAATAAGTTCCTATGGTCAGTTCGTAAGGATAGAAGAGCGAGATGCAACTGGTATAGCACGTGTAAAATAAGAAAAAAAGCAAGGTGGCGTAATAAAGTGGACTTTTCTTTTGAGGGGGCAGGCATAAATAGTAGATGATGCTACAAAGGGAAAAAATGCGTATGCCTGTTAGAAAAGTAAAGTGAATATAAAAATAGCCACCAACAAAAATACTGGCACACAATAAGATAAACAGATATTTCCCCAGTTTTTCTATCATTATTCAGGAATTTTAATACCATCCATCAATAAGATGAAAAAGGAAGAGAAAAGCAACGATAAAATAGCGATCAGGATGCTCCATTTCGCCGTCTGAAAAGGAATCGCTTGGGTAATAGGTTCTGAGATAACATCGTATATGAGAAATTGTGCCCCTTCCGTATCGTAGATATCCAAATAGTGTTCGGGAAGGGTGTCCATCACATTTTCCCATTCTGCTATGTCAATATTGCGATAGCCTCCCCGTTCTAAAAATACGGTGGAAGTATAGTGCCAAAATACCACTTCCAACTCATCAAGCAGAAATTTCATTGTTTGGGCAGAAGCAGCAGAATCTTTATCCACAACACTAATCTTAATGGTGTGTGCGGGAGTCTCATTCCAGTGGACCCGTTGGGCATAGTTTTTCTCATTTAAAGAGGAACCATAAGCACTATCGGCAAAATGGATAATCTGTTTTTGAAAATGTGCACTGTTTAATGAACGTTTGGTCAGGTAGCAAGGATTCAAACGCCATGGCTCAATGGTCGTTTTAAAAATAAAAGTGGGGTAAATCTCCGCATTCGTTTGATAGGGAATACTTTTATTTCTTAATAAACCGAAGAGAATCGTTGATGCGGTGCATATAAAACAGCACAGCAGTATTATCCACTTCCGATGCCAAATGATTTGCATAAATTTATTAAGATTTGTCATGAGTTAAAGAAATACAAAATTACGAAATTTTCTGATTTGAAAAATGTTGACAAAACTAATAACGGCACAAGCACGATTTTCGTATTTTTGCACACTAATTTTATCCGCATGAAAATATTGTTGTTGAATCATTACGCGGGCAATCCCGAAATGGGCATGGAGTTCCGTCCTTATTACTTTGCAAAAAAATGGCAAAACGGGGGACATGAGGTGCTGATTGTAGGGGGAACCTACTCACATTTGCGAAAACAGCAGCCCGCGAAAGCTGGCCGGCAACAAGTAGATGGTGTGGATTATGAATGGGTTCCGACTATCCAGTATAGAGGGAATGGGGTGAAACGGGTTATCTCCATGTTTCAATTTGTGGGGAAATTATTTTTCCGATATAAAAGAATATGCAAAAATTTCATTCCCGATGTGGTGATTGCCTCATCCACATATCCTTTAGATAATTATATAGCACACAGAATCGCCCGCCACTACGGGGCGAAAATGGTGTACGAAATCCATGATTTGTGGCCGCTTTCACCGATGGAACTTGGCGGTATGTCCAAGTTCCACCCGTTCATTGTTATGATGCAGATGGCCGAAAACTACGCCTACCGCCACTGCGATGCTGTGGTTTCCATGTTGCCGAAGGCAGAACAACATTGCAAGGAACATGGGCTGGCGGAAGGGAAATTTTACTACGTGCCGAATGGCATTGTGGAGGAAGATTGGGCACATCCTGAACCGCTGCCAGAAGAGCATCGGCAACTCATCGAAAAGTTGCGTGATGAAGGCCGTTTTCTGGTGGGATTCGCCGGTGCACATGGCATCGCCAACTCTTTACAGGCCGCTATAACCGCCGCTTCAAGGATGAAAGATAAGAAGATAGACCTTGTTCTCGTGGGCACGGGACAAGAAAAGAAGCATCTGATACACTTTGTGCAAGAAAACCATATTCCCAACGTCCATTTTTTGCCACCCGTCAGCAAATTCGCCATCCCCAATTTCTTGAAAGAGATGGACGTGCTCTATATCGGATTGCAGAAACAATCGCTTTTCCGTTTTGGCATTAGTCCGAACAAGATGTTTGACTATATGATGGCAGAAAAACCTGTTATCCAAGCAATTGATGCCGGAAACAATATTGTGCGTGAAGCGAGTTGCGGGTTGGATGTCGAACCCGACAATGTGGGGGAGATTGCTTCTGCCATGGAGAAACTGAGCCGGTTTCCAAAAGAGAATTTACAGGAAATGGGCAGAAACGGCAAGCGTTTTGTGTTAGAGAATCACACCTACTCGGTGCTGGCAAAGAAATTTATTAATTGCTTGGAAAATTTGTAACGATAGATTTTCCAAACAAATTATCTGTGTTTTTTGCCGGGATAATAATGTTATTCGGCTATTCAGGAAGTGCTTCTGCGCCGAAAGACAATGGAAGAAGGGATTCGATAGAGTCGATTTTCCATATTTCTCCCTTTTGTCCGGAAAGAATTACTTCAATAGGTTTCCCATATTTGTGTTCATATTCCGAAAGAACTTGTCGGCATGCGCCGCAAGGAGTGGCAGGATAGTCAAGTGGATGAACAGGATTGATAGCAGTAATGGCTATTTTTTTGAATGGAACCCCTGGAAATGTAGCCGAGGCATAAAATGCGGTTGTCCGCTCTGCACAAAGTCCGGAAGGATAGGCAGAGTTTTCTTGGTTGTTGCCGGTAATGATTTTGCCATTGGCCAAAAGAATAGCCGCCCCCACTTGAAAATGAGAGTATTTGGCATAAGCACGAGTGGCAGCTTCACGCGCAGCCGCTACGAGTTCCTGGTCTTCTTTGAGCAATTCACTTTCTTTCTTAAAAACAGTAACGTTAAATTTTATTTCGCGTTGTTCCATGATTTTATTGTTTTATCACTTTTAAGGAGATTACTTTTTTATCTTCACAGGTTATTCGGATGATGTAAATACCTGCAGGATAATTTGGCAAATC
>JAEEUY010000233.1 GCA_016290715.1 Bacteroidales bacterium | reverse complement strand
TTAATCTATTTTTTTGAATTCACCTGTGCTTTAGGCGGTTACCTCATGCGTATTAATCCATTTAACCAACCAGGGGTTGAAGCATACAAAAAAAACATGTTCAGATTGTTAGGTAAGAAATAGAAGCAATCCCTTCCCTATTTCTGTATAAGCATGTTGCCGTTGGCATTCATCGTACGGACGGGCTTCGCCATACTTTTCCAAAGTATGTGTACATGAAGCATCTGCTTTCATTTATTATTCCTTTTTCCTGTGTCAAGACAAAAGGGAAAGAAGAATGAATAAAAAAAGGTGGCTGCATTTGTCGAAGCCACCTATAACAAGCATATCTTCTATTATAATCTTACTGTCAGCAATAATTTTTTAGTATTTTTATAGCAATTACTTCAATCCCAGTTCTTTTAACTGTGCTTCCGAAATAGGTGATGGAATATTCAACATCACATCGCGGGCAGAGTTGTTTTTCGGGAAAGCGATAAAATCGCGAATGGTATCCGCATCACAAAGGATGGAACACAGACGGTCAAAACCAAATGCAATACCTCCATGAGGTGGCGCTCCGTATTGGAAAGCGTTCATCAAGAACCCGAATTGTCTTTGCGCTTCCTCTTCCGTAAATCCCAATGCCTTGAACATCCGTTTCTGCATATTCTTATCATGAATACGAATAGAACCGCCGCCCACCTCAGTACCATTGATTACAATATCATAAGCATTGGCGTTCACCTTTCCTGGCTCTGTTTCCAAAATAGCTTCATGTTCCGGTTTAGGAGCTGTAAATGGGTGGTGTTTCGCATAATACCGTTGCGTTTCTTCATCCCACTCCAGCAATGGAAAGTCAATAACCCACAATAACTTATACTCCCCTGCTTTTCTCAGTCCCAGACGATTGCCCATTTCCAGACGCAATTCGCACAACTGCTTTTGTGTTTTTTCCGTTTTACCGGCCATGATCAAAATCAAGTCGCCTGCCTGAGCACCACATTTCTCGGCAACCGCACGCAAATCCTCTTGATTATAGAATTTATCCACCGAAGACTTGAAATGTCCATCTTCCTGACACAGAACATATACCAATCCTGAAGCACCCACTTGCGGACGTTTTACGAAATCTGTCAGTCCATCCAGCTGCTTTCTGGTATAGTTAGCGCAGCCTTTTGCCACAATGCCAACCACCAACTCAGCTTCATTGAACACTTTAAAATCCCTATGTTTTAAAACATCGTTCAACTCAACAAAGCGCATATCGAAACGGGCATCGGGCTTGTCGCTGCCATAAAAGCGCATCGCATCCGCATAGGTGATTCTTTCAATCGGCTCAATATCAATCCCTTTAATCTCCTTGAAAATATATTTCAACAAGCCTTCAAAAGTGTTCAGAATATCTTCCTGCGTGACGAACGACATTTCACAGTCCACCTGTGTAAATTCAGGCTGACGGTCGGAGCGAAGGTCCTCATCACGGAAGCATTTTACAATTTGGAAATAACGGTCGAAGCCAGCCACCATCAACAGCTGTTTAAAAGTTTGCGGAGACTGTGGAAGCGCATAAAACTCGCCGTGCGTCAAACGGGAGGGCACCACAAAATCACGAGCTCCTTCGGGGGTTGAGCCAATGAGAAAGGGCGTTTCAATTTCCACGAACCCAATGTTATTCATATAGTTACGAATCGCAATTCCTAATTTATGACGAAACATCAGGTTGTTTTTCACGGGGTTGCGGCGCAAGTCAAGGTAGCGATACTTCATTCTCAGCTCATCACCACCATCCGACTCATCTTCAATAGTAAAGGGAGGTGTCAAGGACTCGTTTAGCACCTGAATCTCTTCCACCAATATCTCAATATCGCCCGTTGGAATATTTTTATTTTTGCTGTAACGCTCTGTTACTATTCCCGTAACTTGTATAACCCATTCTCTTCCAAATGGTTCTATTTGTTTGCACAAGTCAGGGTTTTGTTCTGCGTTAAAAGCAAGTTGGGTGATTCCATAACGGTCTCTCAAATCAATAAAGGTCATTCCCCCCAACTTTCTGATTTTTTGAATCCAACCACACAAAGTAACTTTCTCATTTACATGTTGTCCGTTGAGTTCACCACAAGTATGTGTTCTATACATTGTTTTCATTCGACTATAATTTGAATTTTCTTTGAATAATATTCGGTTTCCCATAATCCACCCCGATCCATGGCATTAATATCGGAGCAACTGTTTTTTCTCACAAAATAGCCTTCATAGTTCCCATTCGGCACTTCTTGGATAAATTCAGGGAGGATGACAATTTGTCTCCCTTCGGCATCCACATCAATTTCAAAAGAATCGTTCTCCTCTTGCGAAAGCACGCAAACCATATTTTCGGATTCTTTCAATGGCTCCCCCTGAAATCCAACAACATTCCGTTGATTTTTGTTCAGGACAATTCTTTGACGGTTAACATCCATCTTATTCATTTCCAATCGGTTTAAGAATGGATTGCTGTTATTATTGATATATTGGAAGACCAATTCCTGTGTAAATCCGTGAATAGTTGTCCGGTATATCCCATCCTCATTCCATTGCATATTAGCTCCATTGAAAGTAACATACGATGGATCCACCAACTGAATGGGTTGGCCGAACTTGTTATCTACCGAAAAAGCAGCCTGCAAATACATTTCATCCGACTCTAACAGATAGGTAGCCTGATAAAACTGAAAAATATTTTCCTGCTGCACCTTTTCAGACTTAATACAATCACCTGATTTTTTGCAACTTAAGAAGCAAAAAACCAAGAGAACACAACCGAATAGAAACAGTTTGTTTTTCATAAAGGCTTATTTTGCAACGGCCGCTGCCAAGGCGATGGAATACAATTTGGTATGAGTAGAGTCGCCACGGGAAGACAAAACGCAAGGCACTTTTGCGCCAACGACCATTGCACCCAATTCCGCACCGGCCAATTTGGTATTACATTTGTAGAAAATATTTCCTGATTCAATATTGGGGAAGAGCAGACAATCGGCATCGCCAGCCACTTCACTCTTCACTTTTTTAATTTGCACACATTCCATATCAATGGCGAGGTCAACGCCAAGAGGACCATCCACAAGAGCCCCTTTCAGCTGACCTCTATCAGCCATCTTGCTAATCAAGCAAGCGTCAACACAAGCCTCCATGGCGGGCAATACTTGTTCGGTAGCGGCCAGAACAGCGAGTTTCGGTTTTTCTATTTGAAGTGCTTTAGCAGTGCTGATCAAGAAGTTGGCGATAGCTATTTTTTGTTTCAAGTCAGGAGCAGGAATAATCGCCACATCGCCACAGATAATCAATTTGTGGTAGCGAGGGGTTTCAATAACCGTTACGTGTGTAAGAACTGCTTTGGGGCCTGGCATCAAACCACGTTCCTTATTCAAAATCGCACGCATGTATTTATCGGTTGAAAGCAAACCTTTCATCAATATGTCGCCCTCACCGCTATTAATCAAATCACATGCTTTGGCAGCTGCCTTGTTTTCATCTGCTTCTTGCACAATGGTAAAATTGTTCACATCAATGTTATTTTCTGCACAAACAGATTTGATGGTCGCTTCGTCGCCGACCAAAGTAGCCTTTACAATTCCCATTTCAACCGCATTGTTCACCGCTTCAATCGTGTGTGCATCATTGGCGTATGCAGCAATCAAGCGTTTTTGAGGTTTCGTTTTTACTAATTCAATAATCTGGTCTAATTTTGTAATACTCATTTTTGTGATATTTTTTTGTTAATATTAAATTTACTTTTTATCCGAAGAACTGCTCTTTTTATTGGAATAATAATCCAACGCCCTATTCAGAACACGCATACATACAGGGCAAAAATGGTCATACACACACTCTTTCATCGTACAATTCATCCAAGGACGGTAAACCCCCTCAGCGACATAGCCTCCCCCTTCATACACGCCAAGTTTCTCCTTATTTTCTTCCGTTGCAGGTGTCGGGACAGGGGTCCCCGAAGGCAACATATCTTTCCATTTGGAATCAAAATCCACCAAAGTGGTAAGATTCGGTTCAACCGGTTCAATTCCTGCAGGATAATAATCCACGACAGAAGTATAGGAAGTATAATATTCATCGCCCAAACCACCGATCAGATGCCCCATTTCATGCACAATCACATAATCCGCCACATTTGAGCCATTGTTCACTGTGGCATAGAAATTATAAATTCCCCCACCCCCATATTTCTTTGAGTTGGTCAAGATAATAATCACATCGTATGGCGCGTCATCAGCCACTGCATTCATTTTCCACACATTCAGGCACATCAAATAACGGTCAATATCCAGCACATTATAACTACAGTTCAAAAGAGTGTTCGCATAAAAGTTGCTATTGGGATCTGTGATTCCGGATTCGGCAGAAAAACTCTTCAATCCGCGAATGTTTACATCTTTCAATCTGTCTTTATAGGGATGACAGTTTTTAATATAGGAGGCGAATTTTTTGAGGTCGCTCATCATCAACTTCTCATCGGCCTGTGAATAGCCATCGGGAATCAAAAGGATATCCATGCAATTTTCGGGTTTGCCGCCGATATGCAGATTCACCGTTTGGTATTCTTTGACAAAATCCGCGTATGGAGTCGTGGCAGGATTAAAGTATCCTGTGCCCACAACCACCCCAATATTATTCCGATCATAGGCTGTAAAGATATACCGAATCGTATTTTTGGGGAACGGCATCGTTACTGACTCCTCAAAAGAGCCCACTTCCACCCTTCCGCGCTCCGTGGTGCGGTACTCATTAAACAAACTGCTGTAGCTTCTTGAGTAAATAATTTGATTTGTAGTGGAATCAAAGACTTCAAAAATAATATCCCCATAGCGGGTTGGATCAATCAAAAAGGCGCGGGTACCACTCCATACCCCGCCCGCATGAAAAGCCCTGACTTCTATATTGTCGCTATTGAAGTTGCCAATATGCGCATAATCTATACGTAAAGTTTTGTTAATAAAATAGTTATCAAAATTTTGAGAAAATAATTGGCCCCCTAAAAAGATAAAAGAAAATAAAAATACCAGTTTTTTCATTGTTATAAAAAAATAGGGTGCAAAATTACATTTAAAATTTAAAATATAAAAGTGATTTTTTGTATTTTTGTGGCTTCATAATAGTAGAAATCCATTTTGATGAGCCGAAAAGAAAAATTTTTATTTTGTTTGGCATACGCTGTAACGATGCTCATCACCCTACTGCCTTTTTATAACGTAGGATTTACCACTGCCGATGATTTCCATTACTATATTACTGCACAAGAAGGGGTCTCTTCATGGCTTGCAGATGCAGAAATGTATGCACGCAGTTCCGGTCGTTTTTATTTCCTGCTGACCAAGTATTTTTATTACGTACCCTACCTGATAGACCATTTCGCATGGGCTAAACTCGTGCAACTCAGCACCTTGCTTGCATGCTATTTTCTATTTTCCTATGTTATTTCCCGTATTTTCAAATCTCAGAAATTAGGGGCGTTCACCCTTTTGTTTTTGATTTTCAATACGGCGATAGGTGGTGGAATGCACTACCCACCGGCGGCATACCCCTTCTATTTCTCGTTCAGTTTCATGATTTTCTTAACTGGCATCCTGCTATTTATTAAATATACAGAAACAGGAAAGTCTGGCTACCTCTGGGGGGCAGCATCCCTCTTTTTTACCTCTTACCTTTTTTATGAAAATTACCTTCTTTTTTCTCTCTTCTTCTGTTGTTATCTTCTCTTTCGCAATGGACACCGTTTGGGCTGGACAAAGATATTGAAAAACAAAACCTTTTACAAAGAGATGCTGCCCTTTGTACTTAGTATCCTTTTCTACATAATAATTTATTTTGCTTATAAACAATATATTATACACACGACCAATCCTGAATATACGTATGGAGGGATTGCGTTGGCTGGGAATTTTAGTATTTCCCATTTTTTTACTATTCTCAATAAATGCACTTTCTACGTTTTCCCCGGGCGAATACATTATCTCAACCTTGAACGGATAACCATTAATTCATTGTCTATCAATGGATTCTATAATGATTTCCTATTTATTCTCGGTCACGCTTCCGCTTTAGCATACGTTAATGCCCTCATCCAGTGTCTTATTCTTTATTTTTTAATACAATCCATTGATACACAACGTATTTCATGGAAACAAATTATCATCTGCGTGATTGTTGCAGGGCTCGTTGCCTATCTTTCTCACGTTCTTATTGCCATCTCCGAGAAATACAACGCGGAATGGTATGGTTGGATGGAAGGGTATGTAACTTCCTTCTACTCCTATTTTGGCATCATGTTTATGTTTGCAATGATCGTGGTAGCAGGGATCAAAGCTTTCAAATCTGGCGCTCCTAAATTCATTTTCAGTCTTTTAATTTGCTGCCTCTTTTTCTATTTTTCTGTAGAAAACACCTTTACCAACGAACATTTAAGCCGTGAATGGCAAAAAAGCCAGAACAGGATTAAAGTATTGAATCTCATGGCCGATGAAAACTACTTCCAAACGATTCCGGAAGGAGCCATCATCTACACCGAGGATATTCACAACACCTCATTTATTGGCTTAATGCTATGCAACGGGACGAGAGATTTTGAAAACTTTATTGCGTTAAAATCCCATCGCTCCTATCTCTTTGCCATCAATGAAAGAGAGCTGATTCAATTGTCCGAAGAGCATCCCGACAGACCCATCTACTATATGCAAACAACGGAAAGCAAAAAGAATTGCGAGTTACTGATGGCATGCAGTCACATTTCACAAACAGACACCAACGAAGTACGCCGCTCTGTAGCCGATGCTGCCGATATTTTCTACTATTCACCCACTAAAGACTACCTGCTTTTCTATCGTATTAACAATCACACAGACAGCGCAGAAACTAAAAGCATCAGCATTATCTCTTCCAACAAACATAAAACATTAACACACGTTTCTATTCAAAATAACAACATGGATCCATTCGGGTTTAGCATCAGTAATATGTGCATTGCTACCCAAGACACCCTGATATTACCGTAAAAGATATAATTTCATTATGAAAAAAATCACCCTATTCTTATTCACAGTGCTCTTTTCATTGAACATCTATGCCCAAAAAGAGCCATTTCAAGGGAACGCCACCATTCCATCGGTAGATTTGAAAACATTAGATGGACAGATCTTTAACACTCAATCCATAGACAACGACGGGAAGCCCATCATCATCAGTTTATGGGCCACGTGGTGTATGCCCTGCCGCGAAGAGTTGGAAGCCATTTCTATTGTATATGATGATTGGACAGAAGAAACGGGGGTGAAATTATACGCCATTTCCATTGACGACTCCCGGACGGCGAGCAAGGTGGCTCCCTTCGTACGTTCTAAAGGTTGGGAGTACGTTATCCTGCAAGATATCAATGCCGATTTTAAAAGAGCTTTGAATGTTACCGATGTCCCCTATTTATGTATCTTGAACGGAAACCGGGAAATTGTTTGGGCACACAGTTCTTATGCACAAGGGGATGAAGATGAGATATTCGAAATCATCAAAAAACTTTCCACCCAAGAAAAATAGTACCATGAAAAAATTTCCTATCATCTTACTCCTTGTTTGCCTTGCAATACCCGATACTTTTGCGCAAATCATGGGGAATGGGCATATCAGCGGGGACTTTGGTTTTGAAGGGATGTACTACCTTCCAGATTCACTGATGGGTGCACGCGAGGTAAAAGAGAAAGTACGTGCCAACACATGGCTTAATCTGCAATATACCAATGGCGGATTTACCGCTGGCGGACGCTATGAATTTTACAGCTACCCACTCATTGATTTTGAAGACATTGACTACAAGGGACAAGGATTCACAAACTATTTTCTAGACTACAAAAATGATTTCATCCAAGTTACAGCGGGTACCTTTTACGAGCAATTTGGCAATGGGTTCTCGCTACGGGCATACGAAGACCGGCAATTAGGAATTGACAACAGTATCCTCGGCGCACGCGTAAAAGTCACTCCTTACAAAGGAATCAGCATCAAAGGGATTTGGGGAATCCAAAGAAAGAATTTCGACTTTAAATATAATGAACGAAAAGACCATGTGCGGGGTATTGATGCCGATTTTTCGTTCAACGATTGGATTCCTCAAATGAATGAAAAAGGATTCTCCGCCTCTTTCGGGGGAAGCTTTGTCAGCAAATATGAAAAGAGTGTGAACGAAATGTACATTTCCGTACTGAAAGACAGCATCACCCAAAACTATATTCTTGCAGCAGACAAAATCCCACAAAACGTAGCCATCTGGTCTGCACGCCTGAATTTCGGCTATAAAGGATTTCAGATTGAAAGCGAATATGCACACAAAAACAACGACCCTAACACGACCAACCAATATATATACAAGAACGGGGAAGCATTCATTCTTACTGCCTCTTACTCTACCAAGGGGGTGGGCGTTTCCGCCTCCTTTTTGCGCTCCGACAATATGGATTTCCGCTCCCAGCGCGACATCTCATCAAACACCTCACTATTGAGCATCAACTACATTCCCACAATCCATCAACCACACACCTACGCCTTGCTAAATAACTATAGCTATGCAAGCCAGAACAACGGACAGATCGGTGTACAGGCTCAAGTCAACTATCAAATTCCGAAAGGGAGCAAATTAGGTGGCAAGTACGGGGTTGACTTATCGCTCAATTATGTCAGAATGCACAATATTGAACAAACCCTGACCGATGATGCCCTCGCCGTAGGCACGATGAAAGGGACAGAAGGCTATCGTTCCCGCTTTTTCAAATTCGGCGACCAACTTCTATATCAAGATCTTGGATTTGAAATCAGCCACCGTTTCAATAACAAAAAATGGAAATTAGCCTTAGCCTATAACTTCGTTACTTATAACATTGAGATATTGCAAGGGCACGCTGCTCCCCTCTTCAAAGGCCATAACGTTGTAGGGACCGTTCATTACAAAATCACTGCCAAACATGCCTTGAAACTGGAATTAGAACACTTGTACGCCAACGAAAGCAAAAGCAGTTTGGGCGGATTATTGGAGTACTCCTTTTCACCCCATTGGTTCATATCCATCAGCGACCAGTGGAATTACGCCAACGAAAGCAAAGAACACCGGATACACTATTATAACATCTCTGCTGCCTACGTTCTAAAAACCACCCGCATTGCAGCGCACTTTGGGAAAACTGAAGAGGGTATTTTATGTGTAGGAGGCGTATGTCGCTCTGTTCCTGCCGCCTATGGCTTTGGATTATCAATAACCACTTCATTTTAACAATAGATAAAGAATGAAAAAAATAGTATTTTCAATTATCATAATGCTTACGTTTTTTAGCGGGTGCGACAAGATCGAAGGCCCTTATTTAGCCGAGTCTTCCGCCATTGATACAGACGTGGATTTCCCGCCGTTGGACACCAATGCCGTCTTCCGGAAAATTCTGTTGGAAGAGTTTACAGGACACTTGTGCCCTAATTGTCCAGACGGGGCACAAGAAGTACACAATCTTTGTCAACGATACGGGGACACCCTTGTTCCTATTGCGGTACATGCCGGATTTTTCTCCAGCGTAAGCTCCGGACTCTTCTCCTACAATTTCCAAACAGAAGAGGGGCAGACACTTGCCTCTGATTTTAGCGTCAACTCCTATCCATCAGCCGTCATTGAACGCACCCTTTATCATAATCAAATGGCCATGAGTACGGTTAGTGATTGGGGAGCAGCCATTAGCCATCTCAACCGGAATGATGTGCCGGCAGCCATTCAAATCATCAGCCAATACGATGCGGTCACGCAAAACCTTTCGGTTCATACGCTAACCACAGCCCTGCAAGACTACACATCACCCGTAAAATTAGCACTATACATCATTGAAGATCAAATTATTGCACCACAACAAGTGCATAGCATAGTAGATACTTTTTATGTCCACAACCACGTTTTGCGCAAAGCAATCAACGGTGCTTACGGACATTTTCTCACCCAAAGTGAAGAAGGAGATGCAGGATTGTTACGGACACATACTTATCCCTTATCCTACCGCTTCGATTGCCAAAACACCCCCTGGAATATAGCGCATTGTCAAGTAGTGGCTATTTTATTTGACAGTGAAACCCACGAGGTTCTTCAAGTTGAGCGTAAGTCCTTGAACAATGAATAAAATTTTCCATCATTTACGCGAAAATAGTCGGATAGAGCGAGTGATTAACTACTGTTCTTCGGCTTCCCTCCCCGGATGTCAAGGAGTGCCCATCAACAAAATGGCGATTTTTTTCATTGAATCGATGAAAAAAGGCATTATTTTTCATCGGGCAGCTGCGATGACCTACCGAATATTTATTGCCATCATTCCCATTATCATGGCTTTATTTTCGGTCATTTCCTATTTAAGCGAAAATATCCAACTCACCATTCTCAATTTCGCCGAATCTGTCGTTCCCAGTTATGTTTGGCCAGCCATTTCCAATATGATTACCGAAGTGGTAACCAAACAAAACGGAACCCGATTGTACATCTCTTTCTTTTTAGGGCTCACCTTAGCTGTAATTAGCGTCAATGCTGTCTTAAATATTTTGAACACAACCTATTATCAAAGCAAGCAACGTTCTTTTTTCAAACAAATCGGGATCGCCCTGCTCATCTGTTTCTGTGCCTTGATTACAGTCATCATCGCTTCTGGCATATTCATTGCAGCCGAAATCGGATTCAACTATATAGACAATCACCTTTTTCAATCCAACGGATTGTATTACACTGTAATACAGGTATTCAAATGGCTATTATTGCTTTCTGTCATGTATATTTCCATCTCTGCCTTTTACTATATAGCGCCTCCCGAACATAAGCAATACCGTTTTTTTTCGGCAGGAGCCACCCTCGCCAGCATTTTCACCGTACTCATATTAGGAATCATGAATTTCTATTTTGCCAATTTTGGCAATTTTAATGTGATTTATGGTTCATTAGGTGCCATTTTTGCCATTATGCTTTGGATCTATTGGAATTCCATTTTTCTTCTTATTGGATTCGATTTAAACGTGAGCATTGTCGTTGCCAAGAAAACACTTTCCAATAATACTCCCAAAATCAAATAGAATAACATTATGAAAAAATATGTTTATTGGCTCATTCTCATCCTATTAACATTCTCTGCATGCAAGCCCAAAAACACTTTTGAAGAGCAATTTGTTACCATCCGCAACAATCATTTTGAACTGAATGATGAAGTTTTTTTCCCCATGATGTTGAATTATGTCGTGGAATACTATAACGATGGGGATGATTTCACCATCGGACCAAGCATAGATTATGATTCCATTGACTATTACGAAGCAACCGACAAAGAAGCCATCCAAAAACAGTTGAATGGGCATTTAAACCTCATTAAAGAGATGGGGTTCAATACCATCAGAGTTTGTTTTGACCGAATGCAATGCGATGAAAACGGGCAGTTTTACTATAGTGCCAAGCGTCCTTTTTATATTGACAAGAAACAGGATGTAGAAGCGATTTTAAAAGGATTAGACACTTTTTTAGCTTCTGCAAAGCGACACAACTTGCACATTATGTTGCTGATTAAGGCTCCATTAGAGAATTCCTCCATTGAAAAGTTCACTAAAAGGCTGCTACAACATTGTCAGGATAATCCGACCATATTTGCATACGATTTTTTCAATGAACCTCTGTATTTCGACCCGGAAGCAAAACGGACGAAGAAAGACGCACAAAAAATCTGTAAAAATTGGCAGAAAATGATGCATAAATATGCTCCCCGCCAACTTTTCACCATCGGATTTTCGGAGCCAATAGAGGTTTTTGAATGGGATCCGACAATGCTGCCCGTTGATTTCATTGAGATACACACCTATCATCCGCTTCGGGTGTGCAGTGAAATTTATTGGTATGCCACGCACGCCAACAAACCATGGATGATTGGGGAAACGGGGCTCCCCGCCGACAACGATTCCATCAGTTATGATGACCAACGGATATTTCTGTGCGAGCTGTTCCAATATGCAAAAGATTTGGGTGCTTCAGGATTCGGCTGGTGGCAATTTCAAGATGCGAACGCCGACCAATTTGAAGCAGCCCACACCGGACTGCTGAATCATTCGGGGACCACTGTCACCTCCCAAGGCGACATTATATCAGGCACATTGAAACCTGCTGCCCATCTCGTTGATTCTTTATTAAACGACTATCAGAAAAAAGATGTAAAATGTCCCTCAAACTACTATAATATGCTTGGTTACAATAATTTAAAAATAAGCGGAATCCTTCTTGACGAAAAAGATGGAGCACCCGTTGAAGGAGCATGTATTCGCGGATGGAACGATGACTGGTCTATAGGAATGAATACCTACAGCGATGAAAACGGGCATTTCAACCTTTATTGCAACCAACCATGTAATCACTTTGAGATTTCAGCCCCCTCTATGAACAAAGTCAAATTTGACCATATAGTGCAATTCTCCCCCACTCCTGCAGATTCGCTTCCCAATATGAATTTGGAATACCATTCCATCAATTATCGTCCTTTTCTTAAAAAGGATTGCATTGGAAAAAGTGTGCTCAATTTTGACCCCTCATTATTTAACCAGACAAAATACGAAGGGAATATAGGTACAATTTATTTAAGGCGGATTAATTAGTTCCGCTCATTTTCACCACAAACTGCACTGTAGTACGGGAGTGCTGTTCCGCATAAACCTTGCGTCCCGCTTTCATTTTCTTTACAATATCTTCAGTATAATGCCGAATGGTAACCAATTCCATCGCTTCATTATATTTGACCAAATAGTTATTGTTCAACATTTTAATAACATTATCTATGCGATGAATCTTATTATCAGTACAAATTGAAAAACTTAATGCCGAATTTTGCATTAAATTGATTTTCACACTATTCTGAGATAAAATGGCAAAAATTTCAGAGAGATTATCCACCGAAATGAATGAAAAATCCTTGGGGAAAATCGTAATCAGAATTTGATCTCTTTTGAAGATATAGGAGGGGATAAAATGCGTTTGTTTAACGGCCGTAATCACAGAACCAGGCTCATCTGGACTCATAAACGGCTTCACTTTCAACGGAATCCCCTTATTTTGAAGAGGTTTAAGCGTTTTTGGATGAATAATGGTGGCTCCGTAATAAGATAACTCTATAGCTTCTTCGTAAGATATTTCATCTAATTTAACCGCATCAGGGAAAAATTTAGGGTCGGCATTCAACAAACCGGGGACATCTTTCCAAATAGTAACACTCTTTGCATCAATTAAATAAGCAATAATAGCAGCAGAATAGTCAGAACCTTCGCGCCCAAAAGTCGTAGAAATCCCATCTCCTGCACCCGCAATGAACCCTTGGGTGATAAACAACTTTTCATCTTTCTTCTCCAGAACTTCAGCCATTGCCGATTTCAAAACAATGCCCGACTCTTCCCACTTGATTTTCGCTTCCATATAAGTACGATCCGTCAGCAACAATTCCCGGACATCAAACCAATGATTTCTAATTCCAATAATATTCAAGTAAGTGGAAATCAATTTAGTGGATAATATTTCCCCAAAAGATACAATTTGGTCATACTCAAACTCGTAATTATCCGAATGCGGTTCACTTAATTTTTCTTCCAATTTTTTAAAAATTGCATCCAACTTGGCAATAATTCTCTCATTTTCAGGGGTCAGCTCGCGGGCGATAGACAGATGCATATTCTTTAATTGCTCAAAAAGTGGTAGGATATCCTCTTTGCCATAAAAATAGGCATCCAAAATCCGCTCAAGGGCATTGGTGGTTTTTCCCATTGCCGAAATAACCACAAACAATGGCTGATGTGCATATTTTTGGAGAATATGTGCCAGATTTTTAACGCCAGCCGCATCTTTTACAGAAGCACCGCCAAATTTAAAAACCAGAAAATCATCAAAATTCGCATTCATAACCTACTTTTCATTATAAATAACATAAAGAAGTGTTTTACCCACTGTGGCGAGCATATTTTTGTCAATATGACTGATATTATCATTCAACGTATGCCATGTGGCAGGGAAACCGGTTCCAGTGCCATCTTCCTGGTGGATGATATCAATCATAGGGATCTTAGCGATTGTGTTTATGTAAGTATGATCGTCAATAATCGGATTCGATTGTTTGGTAACAAAAGTGGAAGAGAAACCCAATTTATAAGCCGCACTCCACACCAATTTTTGCACATCGTTGGCATAGATATAGGAGGAATACTCATAGCGGAAGCGGGCGGACGGATCACCGACCATATCAAGGAGTATGCCATAATTTGCCTTATAATCAGCGACATGAGGATTGTTAGCCCAATATTGTGAACCTAATCCCCACCACTCTCCTTCAGGGGCATTGTATCCCTCTTCCGGCCCATAGTCTTCCAAATCAAACAAAACGATATCCACCCCCACTTCCGGCCGGTGCATGGCAAGTTGGCGGGCTAACTCAAGGAGTACCCCTACTCCACTTGCGCCATCGTTAGCACCATCGATCGGTTGTTTACGATTGGCTTCCACCGGATCGTGGTCGGCCACATGACGAGAATCCCAGTGCGCAGAAAGAAGGATACGCTTCTCTTTTTCGGGATTAAAGACACCCACGATATTATTACCATGCAAAGTGGTTCCGTTATAAGCCTTGGCACTATATATTTGATTTATAACGGTATCACAATATTGTAACAGAACTTGCGTTAGGGCATCTGCGCATGAATCGTGCGCCGCCGTGTTGGGTACACGAGGGCCAAAGTCGGTTTGCAACTTTACAAAGTAAAACGCCGAATCTGCGTCATAATCGGGTGCGGTTACTGCCTCCGACTTCCCAATCTGGTCTGATTGTTTATTCTTGCACATCGACAAACTCATCATACTCACCCCCAAAAACAGGACAAAAAATAAATTCGAATATCTCATTATTTTACTAATTAATTCTAATACAAAAAGTTATTATACGGATAAATCTGAATATGCAATTTTTTTATCTCTTCGTACAAAACAGTTTTCAACTCTTCAATATTTTCTTTCTTTTTGGCAGAGATAAACACGGTTTGATGATTTATTTTGGCCATCCATGTCTGCTCAAGTTCTTCAAGCGTAATGTTTTCTTTCGTTTTGGGGGTCAAATCATCAGGGGCTTTCTCCACCCATGTATAATTGTCAATCTTATTAAAGATGGTAATTACAGGCTTATTGCCGGCACCTATTTCTTCTAACGTTTGATTGACAATCGTTATTTGTTCTTCAAAATCGGGATGACTAATATCAACCACGTGCAGAATCAGGTCAGTTTCGCGAATCTCATCCAAAGTGGATTTAAAAGATTCAACCAAACTATGGGGCAGTTTCCGAATAAAGCCCACTGTATCAGAGAGTAAAAAGGGAAGATTATCAATCACAACCTTTCTAACCGTTGTATCCAAAGTGGCGAACAGCTTATTTTCGGCAAACACATTTGATTTGCTAATGAGATTCATCAAAGTGGATTTCCCCACATTGGTATAACCCACCAGCGCCACCCGAACGTACTGCTCGCGATTTCCCCGCTGGGTGGATTTCTGACGGTCAATATCCATTAATTTGCGCTTCAAGAGAGAGATTCTATCGCGAATAATACGCCTGTCTGTTTCTATCTCTTTTTCACCAGGGCCACGCATTCCGATTCCCCCCCTCTGCTTCTGCAAGTGTCCCCACATACCCGTCAGTCGAGGTAGAAGATATTGATACTGTGCTAATTCCACTTGAACTTTCGCGTGTGCGGTTTGTGCCCGCTTGGAAAAAATATCCAATATCAGATGTGTTCTGTCCAATACTTTACACATCAACACCGACTCCACATTCCGAATTTGCGAAGGAGACAGCTCGTCATCAAAGACAGCCAGATCAATCTTATGCTCTTTGATGTAATCGGCCACCTCTACCAACTTGCCACTTCCCAAATAGGTTTTAGGGTCAGGATACGGCAAATTCTGAACAAACTTTTTTTGGGCAATGCCGCCGGCTGTTTCCAACAAGAATGCCAACTCATCCAAATATTCCGTTACCTTTTCCAAAGGACAATTTGGCGTTGCAACACCCACTAATACAGCCTGTTCTTCAATAACATCAGCAGCCAATTGATTATTTTTCATCCTTTTTCTGTCTAAAAGTTAGCGAGTGCAAAATTACTTATTTTTACGGAATTAACTGCCGACTATCAATAAAAATGTATTTTTGCAAAATTAAAAACAAAGATGTATGAATTCCAACCATTATTTCTCAAAACAATTTGATATTCAATCACATTTGATTGATAATAATTTCAAAATGCAAATACAACCCCTTATGGGATGCATGCAGACTGTTGCAGATGAGCACGTGGATAGTTTTCAAATGGGTTGGAAGGAATTGCATCAACAAAACTTTTTCTGGGTTATCTATCGGTTTGGCTTGCAAATTTTTCGTATGCCCAAAAAATACGACAGAATTACAATTACGACATGGGCCAATCCTCCCATAAATGTCATCCAGCCCCGTAATTTCAGAATTACTGACAACAATGGGGAGCTGCTTATCCAAGCCCACACTTTGTGGACCATTCTCGATAGCGAGAAATTTGCCACTCATAGCCTACAAGATGTTATGAATGAAAAGCTCACGTCGAATCTGGTGGATGATGACCGCGTAGAGATGAATCTTAAAATTCCTAAAATCACCCTTCCCCAAGATTGGCAAGCCCCTATTCACCCAGTACTATATTCCGATTTGGATTACAACCAACACGTCAATAACACTGCTTATTCACGATGGCTATTGGATAGCTATCCGATAGATTTCATCAATAGCCATGATTTAAAAGGGCTGATTATCAATTATACCCAACAAGCCAGAATCGGAGACCGGTATGCCATTTACACGCATAAGGAAACAGAGACAGAACATTGCTCACTTATTTACAATACGGATACACTGAAAGAGATCTGCAAACTCCGTACAACTTGGGGCAGGAAAAATTAGAACTGCACTTTCATTCCAAAGTGAATTTTCCCCGTTTTAAAAGAGAGCGGGCTGTTTTTCTGTTGTCCCAAGGCATAATTCAGGTAAAAAATACCGGCTTTGGTGTACAATGTGATACCCAAGCCAAAACCAAACGGGAAATCAGCAAAATAAGATTGGGTCATTTTCCGCTCATACCAAGCCCCATTCATAAAAACATTGATATACGAATATTGGGCATACCAAAAACGGAGTTCCGCCATTGCCAGCGCATAAGCTGAAGCGGAAAGCGACAATTCGTCAAACCCTTGCAAAGTGGTGGCACCGCCGAATTTCAAAAGTTCATTAAAAAGAGCGGCTCGCCCACTACGCCACGCCCCATTCAACCGAAAGACAGCCCCCCACCGTTTTCCCCATGCAAAGTAACCCCAAATATCGGACATCGCCCGATAAGATATTTGCTGCAATGGTACATCCGCATAAACAGACTCATTTTCAATTGTATTTGAAACCATTTTACGCTGTCCTGCGCTCAGATTAAACAATAAGGAGAAGCCTTTCCGAGGTTGTATGAAATTATCCAATTTCCTATAAACCAATTCAATACCATACATAGACTGACGATAATTGCCCAATAATGAATCTTGGGGCAATTGATGATTCAAAGAGGAGGATAAGACCCTTGAATTGAGTTGATCGAAATAGACTTGCAAATAATTCGTTCCGTTGAAAGAGTACTTCAGTGCAAGTAAATAATTCACATTCAAATAATTGGTATCTTTTTTATCCAACAAAAAAGTGCCTTTCACACCCAATGGCAACCGGAAAAGATATGGAAAATCGGCTTGCAAGAAGAGATACTGAGAATAACGCGCTGGCGCTTTCCATTGCAAATCAAATGTTTCGCCGATGGCAAAAATATTCTGCAAATGCAAATTCACCTCTCCCGTAATCATTGTTTTGCCTGTTTTCTCGCTAACCGGCACCAAGCCCAAATAGGCATCAAACTGGTTTACTTTTTGACGTTGTAGGAACAAGTACAAATAAGCTTTGTCTCCGACGAACTCTATTCCAGCCGGAGAGGTTTCCGTTGCAAAAGCAAGCGAATGAGTACGAGATGATATTTGGGCTGCCACCCTTTCATCATATTTTTTATGCGGATGCCAATCCAAAAAAGGCAATAAAAAGGCGTTCCTCAACTTCACATCCCCTTTCACGACCACAGAGTCAAATGTAATATACTTATTTTTAACTATTTGCAAAGATGCAATAGTATCATCGCTTCCATAATGTGGCACCAGCGATACTTCGGCAAATGGATATCCATTATTTTCCAAACAGGTAACTATCCTTTCTGCAATCAAACCGTATTGATCTACTGGAATCAACCTTTTTTTGATGGAACGATGCACGGAGATTTGTTCCATCATCGGCCAAAGCGAGTCGGGAATTGCAATGTAATACTCTTTTTTGGGAAGGACATCCTTGGGTGAAAACACATTCTTTTTCTGTGCCATCAACAAGGAAGAAGACAACAAAAAAGACAATAAAACCCCACAAAAAAACGTTTTAATTTTCAAAAAACAAGAATTTCAAAAATTATCATCCATCAAATATAAACTTAATTATATTTTAATTATTTTTGCCGACCAAAAAAAATTGACCTATTATGAAACGTACATTTCTTTTAATTAGTTTAATATTTGCACTTTTTATTATCGTAAGTTCTTGTGCTACCAGAGAAAAATGTCCCGCCTATGGTCATTACACTGAAGTGGCAGCACCCATAGCAGACGATAATTTAGCTGAATTATAAAAAAATTCTTTCCTTTTGGCATGATTCATAAAAAAGCGTTTCTATACGTATTTTTAATGTTATTGCCGTTTTTTGCTCATTCACAAGATGTTGGTGAAGTAGAATGGACTAAGGTCATTGTTAAAGAGTGGAATATAGACATTTTTCTCAACACCAATGGTTTTGGTATGGGCTTCCAACAAGGGCGAACTCCGAATTATTATGACAAACATTTCTGGGAAATCGACTTTTGGTATAACATCCACCACAAGGCGGTTTTGGGAAGGAATCCCTATTTTGAGAGTACGCGTCCTTTCACATACGGGAAAATGTGTGATTTATTCATGCTGCGTGGAGGCTACGGATACCAGCGCACCATTCATCAGAAGCCTTACTGGGGAGGCGTTCGCATCAGATACACATTATCCGGCGGGTTCGCGTTAGGCATTGCACTTCCCATTTATGTGTACATCGCCCAGTACTCCGCAGCTGGAGAAGTGATTGGCAAAGTATCTGAACGCTACGACCCTGAAAAGCACAATATTGACGATATTATCAGCCGGTCCAACTTTTTTCAAGGGATCGGCAAAACCACCTTACATCCTGGATTCTATCTGAAGACAGGGCTCAACTTTGATTTCAGCAAAGATGAGTACACAATGCACGCATTGGAAATTGGAGGCACTTTCGATATGGTTTTCCCTCCTGTGCAACAAATGGCCTACAACAAAAAAAAGTCATGGTTCCTATGCGCCTACATTGCTTATAATTTTGGAAAAAGAAAGGGAAATTACGAATAATGAGCATACTATCCACCATACTTACCGCCCTGCCTATCGCACTCGCCATCTCCATCACTCCCGGCGCTGCCTTTTTCGGTATCATACAAACCAGCTTGGAAAAAGGATTTAAATCAGGAATGCAATTTGCCTTAGGAATCGCCTTCAGTGATTTTTTGCTTATTTCCCTATGCATCTGGGGGTTGGCTAATGTTATGCAAAATGAAATCGCACGTCTTGTATGCAGCATCATTGGAGGAAGTATCCTCATCATCTATGGCATTGTCAGTTTTTTCAACAAAAAACCCAAGTTGGGGGAAAAACACCAGCGGGAGGTCTTGGGAAAAACAGAAAAAAAGAACCATTTCCTGTCCCATTTTGCCAAAGGTTTTATTTTCAATTTCACCAATCCCTTTATTTGGATCTTATGGATTGGCATCACTCCCTACAGCGGTTCGGTACTCCAATACCAAATCCTGTTTTTTCTAACAATTTTAGGAACCGTTTTTTCCATTGACTGTTTAAAAAGTTATTTTGCCGGGAAAATCAAAAATGCCATCACACCCAATATTGCCTACCTCATCAACCGCATTGTCGGACTTGTTTTTTGCGGTTTGGGAATTTTCCTGATTGCCAAAATGTTGGTTACTATCTATTAATCTTTTTCCCTTTCAGATTCAGATTCCCATTCCTTCTATTCAACGATTAGCTTGAATTGTTGAATCAGGTTGCGGGCTCTCACTTTTCCCACATAAAACCCTGCCGGAAGGTTTTCAACGCCCACTCGGATTTGGGACTCATTTTGAAAAGTTTGATGATAAACCAACCGACCCGAAAGGTCATACAATGCGACTTCTTGCACCGACCTTGCCTCCAGTGTAAAAGCGGCAGATGCAGGATTAGGGTAAATAAGCAAGGGATTTACTGTAAAATCATCAAGTTGGACAATGGGCATTTCGCCCTCGAAGTAGGAAATGCCTCCTGCATAATTTCCCACCATCAGGTCCAAATAGTTGTCGCCATTAATATCAGCGACGGCAGGTGCCACCCGAATGCCCTCTATCAAACCATAATGACGTGACTGGAAAGTTTCCTCCACTTGTCCCACACATCGGAAAGAGCCTGTCAAATTATCATCAATTTCATTATATATCAATATATGACCCTGTTCATTCCCACAAAACAGATACGTTTCACCCTCTTTTTCAAAGAAACAGGGAGTGGCATATCCAAAATACGAAATCTCTTCATTTCTTACATCCACATTTCCCAAGCAGCATGTAACCAATTCAAAATCAGGTATTTCATTTGATATATTTTTGTAATAGGCAATCTGTCCACGACGATTGCCTATCAGCAGGTCCATTTTCCCATCTTTATCAATATCAAACAGTTGTGGTACACTATAATCCCCTGCATCTATATTTTGCCAATCGTCATGCATTTGCCATGCCCCCCCTCCCCTGTTCTCCAAATAGAGCACCGTTCCCTCCTTATTTCCACACAACATATCCACATTACCATCGCCATTGATATCCCCAAACGCAGGATACAAAGCCAAGTAGCCATATTGCTTCAAACGGGCGAAATCCGATGTAACAAAATGATACACAGGATTATTCTGCGAACCCATATTTTCATAATAAGCAATGGAAGAAGAAAAAAAAGAATTCAAAAAACCCTGATGATAGGTGGCAGAATCAAAACTGCCATAATTGGCAATAAACAAATCCGCCCTGCCATCCCCATTCCAGTCATAAAAAACGGGATATGCCCCACTTCCCACATCCACCATCTGATTTTGGATAAAAGATTCCGATAGTTTCTCCATTTGCCCTGTTTCATCATTTTTTTGATACAGCCAAACGCTGTTCAAATCTTGAGATTTTGTTAATGAAGGATCTGAAGGGGAAGCTATCATTTCCTTTTTACCATCATTATCAATATCTAAAAAATTAACTGCGGGCATAGAGTAAAGCATGACGGGATGCTGTGCGGAAGGAAACGCCGTATCCATAGAGACCATCAAAGGGTCTTCCCAAGTGCCGCCATTTTCCAGCAGAATCAGATTCGGATAATCCACATCCCCAATTAACAGGTCAGGCAAAGCATTTCCCACAATATCCGTCACAAAGAGTGTGGAACCGATATGCCTTGTGGGTTCATCCTTTCCTCCTCCATTGCAAGAGCTATACAAAGAGATGTGGTTATTATCGGCACCTTCCTCAAAGTGCCCCCAGCACTCATTCTCCAAGCGGAAATCCAGATGTTCTGAATCACCATAATTCTCCATTGAATAATTGCGGTGATAATGGACGTATTTTCCCAGTAGCCAAAAATTGAGGATATCCAAATCGCCATCGCCATCCAAATCTGCCAAGGCCAGATAATCATCCGGGGAAGTAAAAAGATTGGTGTAACCGTTGTAATAATATGATTGCAGTTGTTCTGTAACCAATTCAAATAAAAGCTGTTGCGATGTTGAGATATTTTTATACACCGTAATTCCTGCCAACCCATAAGTAAAAATATCACTCTTGCCATCCCCATTGTAGTCCATGAAAATGGTCCAATTGTGCAACGATGGTAAATCATGTATATATTGCGGTGCGTAAGTATAATGTATTGAATGGGGAACCCCTTGATTGATAAAAGGGAGAATCCTATCCCCATGCTTTTCAAAGAAGACGAGGTCTGAAATTCCATCTTGATTCAAATCCAATTCGGAGGCACGCACCGCATTCATTCCTCCGACGAAGGGAAAATCAAGCATATTATTCAAACTATCAAATACTTGGATATTCTGTGAACGCTTAAATCCAAGATCAGGTAAAACTTGTGCCCGAACAGCGAGGGGAAAAACAAACAAAAAGAAAAAAAAAGAGAGAAACCGCACCATTTTAGTAATGGAAAGAGGTTCTTCTTTTGCTTTTCACCACATAAGTAGTATTAATTGGACGAGCAGATTTGCGTTTTGAGCGACTTTGACGACGGTGTTTTTTACTGCGTTTAGATTGTGCTTTTCTATTTTTAGAAAATTTACGCATGTTTTTGTAAGAAGTCTGACAACTTGACAGCGACAATAATGCCGGCAAACTAAATACGCAAAGTAAAAAATACACCCAAATTTTCCGCACTTTCATATATGGTTGATTCAAAAAATTACAATATCCAATTCGATAAAATAACGATTTGCAAATCTATAAAAATTTTAACGTTAAACGCAACATATTTTTTTTTGTTACAAAAAAATAACGGGAATGGGGAAAAAATCACCAAGCGCCATCGAAAACAGTCCATATCAGATCACCTGTTTCCCACGCTTTCTTAACAGCTTTATTACACTGCTGGTTAGAGTAATCCGTCAAGAAGCGGATGGCGGCATTCCTGTCCGACTGTCCTAATTGCAATGCTTGTTCTTCAATGTTTTTTTGGTTGGCAAAGAACTCTTTTTGCATGGGGACCCAAGCGGCATCGACATACTTCCGCATATCCCCCCAGCGTTTTGCGGCAATCGTTCCCAAGCGGTTGAATGCCCACCATGCGGCATCTTTGCTAAAGCCGGTAACTCTTCCGCAGGTTTTATAGGTGTCGGGGAGGTCAGTAACCGAGGCATAAATCGGCACATAAATTGAGGAGGCAACGTTATCCAGATCGAACCAGCAGAGGCCACCCACTTCGTCAGGAAGCCAGTTACGGCATTGCAAAATGGTTGCATAAACAGTAAAATGAACAGCAATTGTACGTTCCCCGCGCCAGTGCCAACCGCCATTAATCTTATGCAATTTCAACTCATCGCTTTTCATAAAAGGATTGGCCAATGGGGAAATGACTGTTTTCCCATCTTTATCGGTAACGGTCAGATTTTTGCGCATATCATATTCTGTACCTTCGTAATAATCCTTAAAAACGCGCACCATGTCCTCCAAGGTAACGAGCGAGTCAGGTTTCACCGAAAACGGATAATTTTCTGCGTTAGGGTCTAATTTCAAAGAAGGTGCAAGCAGGTCGAACACGCGCCATTCGCGACGGCGGCAGGCCAGCATTGCGCGACTTTCGGGAGCGTAAGCGTAAGCAAAACGGAACGTTTCCTTTTTCTTATCGTACCAACCATTCTCTTCTGCCACCTGAAAAACATTATCCGATGCCATAAAATAGTCTTTGTTTTTCAAATCTATCTCCCGGATTGTAGAGGCGTTAGCGTTAACAGCCACATGGTCGTCGGGGACACGCTGGGCAGCCCAAACAGCCCCAACTTTATCCTTTCCCGGACCAACAATTTCCAAGTGCCAGACTTCATTTTTATCAGCAATGGTAAGGCACTCACCCCCATCATTCCATCCATATTTCTTCAAAAGGTCGCCAGCCATCCTGATGGCTTCACGGGCCGTACTGCAACGTTGCATCATCAGCATGCAGAGTGCCTGACAGTCAATCATCCCTTTTGATGAACGGCATTCCGGCCGTCCGCCAAAGGTAGATTCGCCGATGGCCAATTGCTTTTCATTCATACACGGATAGGCTGTATTGAGAAATTGGTACGTATGCGCCACTTGGGGAATCTCACCCGCATACTCATTGCAATATTGTGGCATAGAGGGTGTCTCTTTCGGACAATTCACCCTTTTATAGATTGTTTGCATCTCCGTTGCCGTATGATCGGCTGCCGCTTCCACTTTGATATTGGTACGGCTGCGACCGCTATCGTCGGTGTGAGAAGTCATCACCGAACCATCCTTCGAAGCTTTTTTGCCCACGGTTACGGTGGTACATTCCATCTTGTCGGCTATCTCATCCACTTGAACTTGAGCAAATAGTGAACTTGCTGCAAGACAACCTATCAATAACATTAATTTCTTCATTTTCATACTCTTAAATAATAAAAATGCCTTTTCTGTTATTATTCCGTCAATTTCTTAAACCCATTCCCCATGATTTCACTGCTATCAATAACATTGATAAACGCATTCGGGTCAATGCGGGAAATGCCGGCACGCAGTTTCACAAATTCGCTACGAGAGACGGTAGTGTAAATCATACTGCGTTCTTTTCCTGCATACAAGCCTACTCCCTTAAAGCAGGTCCCCCCACGGTTCAAATCATGAATAATCGCATCACGCACCTCCTCTTCCTTATCAGAAATAATAAATACCGTTTTATAAATCTTCATTCCATCAACCACAAGGTCAATCACCTTGCTTTCCACAACAATCAGAAGAATGGAATATATGGGCAACCTGAACTGTCCAAAAGCAACCAATGTGGTGAGGGTAATGCAGGAGTCAACAATCAGCACCAGCGTTCCCAACGACACTTTCATATATTTGTTCAGGATCATGGCAATGATATCACTTCCGCCGGAGGTGGCCCCTGATTTAAAAATCATGCCGATGGCAACGCCATAAATCAAACCGGCCATCAAAGTATTCAAGAAGTAATCGGGGACAAACTTCAGTTCTCCATCAGGGGCATTAGGAAGCAGACCGTCGTGGATAACCGGATCATATCCCCAAAAACTTTCCAAAAAGAACACAAAACCCAGAATCAGAAAAGTGGAAAGCACTGTCTTAAGTCCGAACTTCGGTCCCAGGAGCCATGTACCAATCAGCAGCAAGGGAATATCCATGCAAAAAGCATAGTAACTGATTTTCCACGGCCAGAGGGTATTAAAAACATTTGCCAGACCGTAGGTTCCGCCGGGGGCCAAACGGTACGGATTGACAAACATCACATCCCCCACCGCAAACAAAAAACAGCCCATCACCAGCAAACCGTACGCGGTGAACCACTCTTTGGATAAAAATTTTTCGTTCTTTGCAAAATTCATTTTCTATATGATTTTATAATTATTTTATTTTCAATAGTTTATAAACTATTTTTTTAGTGTCAAAAAAGTTTGCAAAAATAAGATATTTTTCTCAAATAGCACTATAAAAATTATTGTTTTATTCGTCTTGTTTTTATCGTGAATATGCCTTATAGTCCTAATAAAAATCGTAACTTTGCCGCTCCAAAAATTCACACAATGAAAAAGTGGTATCAATTTATCATAGGTATTATAATAATTCTTTTATTTACAAATAGTTACGCTCAATACGGTGGTATAAAAGGATTTGTTTACGACAATGAATCGGGGGAACCCATGGCCTACACTCTGGTGCAATTGGCAGGCACTTCCTACGGTGTAATGACGGAAAAGAACGGGGCTTATATGTTAACCAAAATACCCACTGGCGATTACGAACTGCTTATCACCTTTTTGGGATACGACACCATCCGCGAATCCATTAAGATTGCCAACAATATCATCACCAAAAATGTGCATCTCAACCCCTCCAAAGTATCGTTAGATGCAGTACAAATCACAGCGGAAGGGCAACGGGTGATGACGGAAACACGCACCTCGGTCATAACCGTTACGCCCAAAGACATCAAGCAGATGCCCTCTATCGGAGGCACACCCGATTTTGCACAATACCTTCAAGTATTACCGGGTATCGTTTCCACGGGCGACCAAGGCGGACAGCTATACGTTCGTGGAGGAACCCCCATACAAAACATGCTTCTCCTTGATGGAATGCTGATTTACAATCCCTTCCACTCTATCGGTCTCTTCTCGGTTTTCGACAGCGAAATTATAGCCTCTGCCGATGTTTATACAGGAGGATTCGGCGGAGAATTTGGCGGAAGGATTTCTTCCGTAATGGATATACGCACCAAAGACGGCAATAAAAAACATATTTCGGGGAAAGTGGATGTCAACACTTTCGGAGCCAAACTATTGTTAGAAGGGCCATTCATCAAAAAGAGTGAAAAAAGAGCCGCTTCGTTAGGATACATTCTTTCCATCAAAGGCTCCTACTTGGAACAATCCTCCAAACTATTTTACCCATACATCAAAGGCGGACTTCCATACAACTACCTCGATTTTTATGGAAAAATCTCATTTGAGGCAAAAAATGGCTCTAAAATCAATCTGTTCGGATTTCATTTTGATGATAAAGTCAACTACTCCGATATTGCCACCTACAAATGGACAAACTGGGGAACTGGAGCCAATTTCCTTATCATTCCGGGCAGTTCACCGATGATGATTGAAGGCACCGTTGCTTACAGCAACTACTATACAGCTCTCGACGACCAAGCCTACAAGCCCCATATCATGACCCAAATGACAAACCAAAAGGACACCAATTCCCGTCAAAGTTCACTATCGGGGTTTAATGCGAATCTGAAATTCACCTATTATGTAGGAAGAAGCCAGTTCTCTTTCGGGGCAGAATTCATAGGCTATACCGCCAAATACATCTTCTACCGTGATACCAATGTCAACAGTCGCGTGCAAACAGTTGATTACACTACCGATGTGGGACTATTTATCAAATACAAATATAACTTGTTGGACAAGTTAGTCTTGGAACCCAGCTTCCGTCTGCAATATTATGCTTCTTTAGGAGTAAGCTCTCCTGAACCACGGCTTGCCATCAAGTACAACATCACCAAGAAAATCCGTCTTAAATTAGCAGGCGGCCTCTATTCTCAGAATCTGGTGGGGGCGACCTCCGACCGCGATGTCGTGAATCTTTTCACCGGCTTCCTGTCCAGTCCCAGCGATCTCCCCGACTATGCGCTCAATGGCAAAGAAGTGCGTTCAAGCATGCAGAAGTCCCAACATATTATCCTCGGTTTGGAATTAGATGTGATTCCATTTACCACCATCAATATTGAAGGATACTTTAAAAACTTCTCCATCCTCACCTCCTTAAACCGGTACAAGATGTTCAATGATGAACGCGACTATATGTTTGAATCCGGAAAAGCGTATGGAGGAGATATTACCTTTGATTTTAAATATAAAGGTCTGAATATTAAAGCAATATATTCTTTAGGCTGGGTAAAACGCTACGATGGCATTATTCATTACGCCCCTCACTTCGACCGCCGGCACAATATCAACTTTTTGTGTTCTTATGGTTTCGGGAAGCGCCGTAGCTGGCAAATTGACTTAAGATGGAATTTCGGATCGGGATTCCCGTTCACGCAAACACAAGCGTATTATCCGCAAATGAATATCACCTCCTTTGACATCAACTATGTAACAGCAAACGAGTCTGTCAGCTTTATTTTAGCCGATTATAACAAAGGGAAATTGCCCAATTACCATCGTTTGGATATCAGCGCAAAAAAATCTTTCTATATCAAAAAGCGTCATGTCATTGATGTAAGTGTAGGCGTTACCAACCTATACAACTACAAGAACGTTTTCTATAAAGATAGAATCAGCAACGAAACCATCTACCAACTCCCCATTCTGTATAGTTTAGGGTTAAGCTGGCATTTTTAAAATCTGACTGGAAATGGCAAAACGGAAAAAACTCATCATTATTTCTATCGGTTGCACCTTGAGTCTGGCTTGCATTATATTATGCAGCTACCTGATAACACACAATCGGATAATTGCGAAAGACAATGAGCCGACAAACACTGCGGGGACTTATTACAACAATGTGTTAGCCGTCCCCCCGCTTCCCGACAAACTAACTTTTGCGGGAGAAGAGGTTCCCTTACATCAATATTGGGTTCGGGAGGGACTTGACCGCGAATTGACAAACGTTTGCTACCAACACTCTACCACATTGTTATGTCTTAAGCGGGCAGCACGATATTTCCCCATCATTGAAAAGATATTGAAAGAGCAGGGAGTTCCTGAAGACATCAAATACCTGTGTGTTACGGAAAGCAGTCTGTCCAACGCGATTTCCCCTGCCAAAGCAGTAGGTTTTTGGCAGTTCATAGAAAGCACGGGGAAAAACTATGGTTTAGAGATTAACAGTGAAGTAGATGAACGGTATCACATTGAAAAATCCACGCGGGCAGCGTGCCGATACCTGCAAGGTTGCAGAAACCGGTTAGGAAGTTGGGCTCTGGCAGCAGCGGCCTACAATATGGGAGAAGGTGGCGTAAAAAAACAGATGACCAATCAAGACATTGACAATTACTGGGATATGTATTTCAATCCCGAAACAGCGAGGTACGTTTACCGTATTCTTGCCTACAAACTGCTTTTTGAAAATCCACATATCTATGGCGTGCACGTAGCCGACGAATCCAAGTATCAACCTATTCATTATAAAGAAATTGAAATCTCCTCCTCTATTCCTGACATGTATGCTTTCTGCAAAGAGCAGAACATCACTTATCGGGAATTAAAAGAATTAAACCCTTGGTTGCGTGCCACCAAACTCACCGTAGTAAACAAAACCTACACTATCAAAGTTCCTGTTAAAGAGCCATAATCAATGAAATCCCACGAAGAAGACACCTTGAACATCGTAGGCGCGAAGGAAAACAACCTCCAGGATGTGAGCATACAGATTCCGCACCACCAGTTGGTAGTGATCACCGGACTTAGCGGTAGTGGAAAATCTTCGTTGGCTTTTGATACCATTTTCGCCGAAGGTCAGCGGCGGTATATGGAAACCTTTTCTGCATACGCACGGCAATTCATTGGCAACTACGAACACCCCGACGTAGATAAGATCACCGGTTTGAATCCCGTGGTAGCCATAGAACAGAAAAGCACCAACAAAAATCCCCGTTCTACCGTCGGAACCATTACAGAAGTGTATGATTTTCTGCGTCTTCTGTTTGCCCGGGCTTCTACGGCCTACTCTTATATCACTGGAGAGCCGATGATTCGCTATACTGAGAACGAATTGATTGACAAAATTCTGGAACTTTACGATAACAAGAATATCACGATTCTTGCACCCATTGTCAAACGCAGAAAAGGGCATTACAAAGAGCTGTTTGAAACCACACGCAAGCAAGGATTCTCAAAAGTGCGCGTAGATGGCGAAATCAAGCCGTTGGTCCTGAACTTGGCCGTTGACCGGTATAAAATCCACGACATTGAAATTGTAGTGGATACCATGGTGGTCCGTGAATTATCCAAACTTCGCCTGATCAACAGTTTGCATTTGGCACTTAAACATGGCAAAGGGATTATCATCATTCTGGATAATGAAACCGGAGAAGCCAAAAACTTCAGCAAGTTTTTAATGTGCCCTACCTCAGGCATTTCATATCCAGAACCCGAACCCAATACCTTCTCATTCAATTCCCCGTACGGGGCGTGCGAAAAGTGCAATGGGCTAGGGTTCATTAGCGAAGTAGATATAAAAAAGATCATCCCCGATGATACAAAATCCATTAGAAATGGAGCTATCGTCCCGATGGGAACGTATAAAAACAGTCAGATTTTCAGACAAATAGAAGCATTGGGTGAAAAATATGGCTTTACGCTTGACACCCCTGTCCGCGAATTGTCTGAACAAGTGCTGAACATTATCCTCTACGGAATGGATGAACCGTTGAAAATCAAACGTGAGTTTTCTGGACTTGCCCCCTTAAATACCACCTATGAAGGAATCATCAACTTCATCCGGAATTTTGATATGGAAAGTGCGCCTGCCAATATTCGCAAATGGATTCAAAGTTTCTTGAATGAGATGGTTTGTCCTGAATGCGGCGGCACACGTCTCAAAAAAGAATCACTGCACTTCAAAATTGCGGGCAAAAACATTGCTGATTTGTCGATGATGGACATTTCCGACCTTATTTTATGGGTTGACGATTGTCCGAATCATTTGAATGAAAAGCAAAACAAGATTGCGTACGAGGTTTTGAGAGAAATAAAATACCGACTAAAATTCTTGGAAGATGTTGGCATTCAATATCTCTCATTAAACTTACCTGCCAAGGCGCTCTCCGGCGGTGAGGCTCAGCGTATCCGGTTGGCCACCCAAATCAGCTCCCGGTTGGTCAACGTGCTTTATATTTTAGACGAACCCAGCATTGGTCTTCACCAACGGGATAACCACCAATTGATTGAAGCCCTGAAACAACTGCGCGACCAAGATAATTCAGTCATCGTGGTTGAACACGACCGCGACATGATGAAAGCCGCCGACTATATTATTGATATCGGACCGGGAGCAGGTATCCATGGCGGGAAAATTGTGGCTGCAGGCACCTATAATGAGATTCTGAAAAACAACGGACTTACCGCACAATACCTAAATGGAACGAAAACAATCCACACCCCCACCGTTCGCCGCGAAGGAAACGGCCAATATCTAACTCTGTGGGGGGCTTCCGGCAATAATCTCAAAAACATTGATGTTACTTTCCCTTTAGGAAAATTCATCTGTATCACAGGTGTTTCGGGAAGTGGGAAATCCACCCTGATCAATGAAACCCTATACCCTATTTTAAATCACCACTTCTATCGCGCCGAAAAGAAACCGATGCCCTATGAAGAAATTGAGGGATTGCAATATATTGATAAAGTGATTGAAATCAACCAGCAGCCCATTGGGCGCACGCCACGCTCAAATCCAGCCACTTACATCGGCGTTTTTGACATGATCCGCCAACTTTTCGCCGAACTTCCCGAATCTAAAATCAGAGGGTACAAGCCAGGACGGTTCTCGTTCAATGTCAATGGCGGACGTTGTGAAGAATGCCGCGGCGGCGGACTGAAAGCAATAGAAATGAACTTTTTGCCCGATGTATTTGTAACTTGCGAAGCATGCAATGGGAAACGCTATAATGATGAAACATTAGAAATCAGATATAAAGGGAAATCCATCAACGACATTTTGGAAATGGACGTTGAGACGGCGGTTACATTTTTTGAAAATATTCCAAGCATCGTTGAAAAAGTACGTACCCTCAAAAATGTAGGATTAGGCTACATTAAATTAGGACAACCCTCCACCACCCTCTCCGGTGGCGAGGCACAACGCATCAAGCTGGCAGCGGAATTGTCAAAAAAAGATACCGGCAAGACATTCTATATCTTAGACGAGCCTACAACAGGCCTTCATTTCGAGGACATCAATATTCTCCTCAATGTACTCAATAAATTGGTTGACAAAGGAAATACCGTACTCGTTATTGAACACAACATGGATGTCATCAAGATGGCTGACCATATCATTGATATGGGACCGGAAGGCGGTAAAAATGGAGGAAGAATCGTGGCGAGCGGAACACCCGAAGAAATTGTACAACAAGGTATTGGCTACACCGCCCAATATTTAAAAGAGGAACTTTAAACATACCACAATATTACTTTTTTACTTAAATTTGCCCCGTCATTATCAGAAAAAAAAATCAAACATTATAAACAATATCAATAACTAAAAACTTTTTTTATGAAAAAAATGATCACTGTCATGGTAATCGCCGCTCTCGCCTTGAGCGGATGCAAAAAGGACAAAACGGAAGTTAAAAACGACAATCCGTTTATGCAGGAATGGGATACGCCGTATGGTGTTCCTCCATTTGAACAAATTAAAAATGAGCATTACATCCCTGCCTTTGAAGAAGGAATGAAACAACAAGCGGAGGCTATTGAAGCCATTGTCAGCAACAGTGAAGCCCCTACTTTTGAAAACACAATCATTGCTTTGGAAAATAGCGGTGAACTATTGAACAAAGTTTCCTCTGTATTTTTCAATTTGGCAGAATGCTGCAATAGCGAAGAGATGGAAGCCATTGCCGAAGAGATCATGCCGAAACTTTCGCAACACGGGGACAACATCAGCTTGAATGCCGGTTTGTTTGCCAAAGTGAAAAGCGTATATGAACAACGTGACAACTTGCAGTTGAATGCAGAACAGATGCGCTTGTTGGAAGAAACCTACAAGGGCTTCGTACGCGGAGGTGCCAACATCCCAGCAGAACAACAAGCCCGTTTCAGAGAAATCAATGAACAATTATCTACGCTCACCCTCAAATATGGCAACAATGTTTTAAAAGCCACCAACAACTACAAATTGGTGGTAGATAATGTAGCCGATTTGGAAGGGATGCCTCAAAGCCAGTTAGATGCTGCGCTCGAAGCAGGCAATGCCGATGAAGCGACCAAAGGAAAATATGTTTTCACCATTCATCTGCCCAGCATGGAACCATTTTTAATGAATTGCAAGAACAGAGAACTCCGCAAAGAGTTATGGACGGCCTACTCTACCCGCTGCACATCCGACAGCACCGATAACAGAGGTATAATCAACGATATTGCCAACTTAAGACTGGAAAGAGCCAAAATGTTTGGCTATGAATCTCACGCCGCCTACGTTTTAGATGATTGTATGGCTAAAACACCTCAAGCCGTAAATGATCTCTTAATGCAAGTTTGGAAGCCGGCACTGGAAAAGGCCAAAAAAGAAGCTGCCCAATACCAGAAAATGATGAAAGCCGACGGTATCAACGACAAACTCCAACCTTACGATTGGCGTTACTACAGCGAAAAACTGCGCAAAGAACAATACGACTTGAATGATGATGTCATCAGACCTTATTTCTCTTTGGAAAATGTAAAACAAGGTTTGTTTACCGTTTGTGAAAAACTTTACGGTATCCAATTAAAAGAAAATAAAGATATTCCTACTTATCATCCCGATGTTACTGCTTACGAAGTAGTTGAAAACGATGAAGTTATTGCCATCGTTTATATGGATTTCTTCCCTCGCGAAAGCAAACGCAGCGGTGCTTGGATGACCAATTTCAGAGAACAATCGGTAAAAGACGGCAAAAACATCATTCCAATCGTTTCATTGGTCTTCAACTTCACCAAACCAACCGGAGATACTCCTTCGCTTCTTAACTTTGACGAGACCACGACTATGTTCCATGAATTTGGACACGGCTTGCACAGCATCTTCTCAAAATGCACCTACCGTTCTTTGTCAGGCACCAACGTATCTCGCGATTTTGTAGAACTTCCTTCCCAATTTCTTGAACACTGGGCTTGCGAACCGGAAGTATTGAAAATGTATGCCAAACATTATAAAACAGGCGAAGTCATTCCTGATTCATTAATTACAAAAATTTCAGAATCAGCTACTTACGGACAAGGCTTCATCAATACTGAATTATTAGCCGCTTCTTTCTTAGACATGGATTACTATACCATTACAGAGCCGACTGAAATCAAATTACCTGAGTTTGAAGATCAAGCGATGAACAAAATCGGTTTAATCCCCGAAATCATTTCCCGCTACAAGAGCACCTACTTCCAACATGTATTCTCTGGCGGATATGATGCCGGGTACTATAGTTATACGTGGGCTGCTGTTCTGGACAATGATGCTTTTGAACCATTCAAAGAAAAAGGCATTTTTGATCAGGAAACTGCTAAAGCATTCAGGACAAACATCTTAGAACGTGGTAATACCGAAGAACCCATGGCATTGTATAAAAAATTCCGTGGAGCGGAACCAACCATTGAACCTCTTTTAAAAAATAGAGGTTTGAAATAATCACAAAAATCACTCATTATGAATATATTAGAGGGAAAGACAGCATTAATCACCGGAGGCAACAGAGGCATTGGACGTGCCATTGTAGAAACTTTTGCCCGAGAAGGCGCAAACATTGTTTTTACAGGTCGTGGTGAAATGAGCGCAACCCTTGCCGAAACATTAAAAAGCATCGGTGCAAACTATGAATATGTTTGCGCCGATGCTTCTTCTTTTTCAGAAGCGGAAAAAGTGGCACACTGTTGCATCGAAAAATTCGGCAGAATTGACATTTTGGTGAACAATGCGGGCATCACCCACGATACCCTATTGATGCGCATGACCGAAAACGATTGGGACACTGTAATCAGCACCAATCTCAAATCTTGTTTCAACTATACCAAAGCGGTGCAATCCGCCATGTTGAAACAACGCTCCGGTTCCATCATCAACATCAGTTCGGTAGTGGGAATAGGCGGCAACGCAGGGCAGTGCAACTATGCTGCTTCCAAGGCGGGGATTATCGGGTTAACAAAATCTGTCGCCAAGGAAATCGGAAGCCGGAACATCCGTTGCAACGCCATTGCCCCGGGCTTTATAGAGACTGATATGACCCATCATTTGTCAGACGAAATGCGCAAAAGCCTTTTATCCACTATTGCACTGCGCCGTTTGGGAACGCCCCAAGATATTGCCAACATAGCCTTATTCCTTGCCTCTGATGCAGCAGGATATATTACCGCACAAGTAATCCAATGCGACGGCGGCATGTAAATTCCATAACCTTTGACCATGCAAAAACCCTTAGCAGAAATATTAAGACCACAACGATTAGAAGATTATATCGGTCAATCGCACTTAATGGGCGAAGGGGCAAGTTTGCGTCATGCCATTGAAAGCGGCAACCTGCATTCCATGATTTTCTGGGGACCACCCGGCGTGGGTAAAACCACTTTGGCTTTGCTCATCGCACACCTTACCCAATCGCATTTCTATATGCTCAGCGCTATCAACTCGGGGGTAAAAGATATTCGCGAAATCATAGAACAAGCAAAGAAAAATCCAGACAAGTCGATTCTTTTCATTGATGAGATCCATCGATTTTCAAAATCCCAACAAGATTCGTTGTTAGGGGCTGTTGAACAAGGCATTGTTACCTTAATTGGGGCAACCACAGAAAATCCCTCTTTTGAAGTCATCTCGCCTTTACTGTCCCGATGTCAAGTATATGTCCTAAAACACTTGGAGAAAGAGGATCTGGAAAAAATCATCGAACATGCACGGCAATATATTGAAGCTACTCTGAACCTCAAAATAGATATTCGGGAAAAAGAGGCGCTGCTTCGCATTTCGGGAGGGGATGCCCGTAAGTTAATCAATGCTATTGAATTGGTAATCAATGCTATCAACCCGGAAAATGGAAGTATTGTTATTACCAATGACATTGTAAAACAAACCATCCAAAAGAATCTGGTCATCTACGACAAGAAGGGTGAGAACCATTACGATATTATCTCGGCGTTCATCAAATCGCTACGCGGCAGCGATCCTAACGGGGCGGTTTATTGGATGGCACGAATGCTTTCGGCGGGGGAAGATCCACTTTTCATCGCCCGCCGAATGATCATATTAGCATCTGAAGATATTGGCAATGCGAACCCGAACGCTTTGCTGCTAGCCAATAATTGTTTTCAAGCGGTGCACAACATCGGTATGCCCGAAGCCCGTATCGTACTATCACAGACTGCCATTTACCTCGCTTCATCACCCAAAAGCAATGCTTCCTATCTGGCTATTGATTCAGCATTGGCGTGTGTGAAACAAAGCGGCGACCTGCCCGTACCTCTGCATTTGCGCAATGCCCCCACTCAACTGATGAAGGATTTGGGATACCATGAAAATTACCAATATGCTCACGACTATGCCAATAATTTTGTAAATCAAGAGTTCCTGCCACAACAACTTAGTGGAACCAAATTTTACGAACCACAAAACAACGCGAGAGAAAACGAATTGAGAAAGTTTCTTCGCAATTGTTGGCAAAACAAATACCGTTACTGCATCATCCTTTTTGTGCTACTCTCTTTTTTTCGCTTAACTTTTGCGCAAGATATTCATTATTCGCAATTTAACACAAACCCAATCTACCTTAATCCAGCCAATACGGGAGCCATTGACGGATTGTTTCGGTGCGGTATCAATCAAAAGACCCAGTGGTTGTCGGTAACCAAACCATACGTTTCGTTTAGTGCTTCCTTTGATGCCCCTGTGTATAAGAGCAATAGCCGCCGGCACTTTATCGGGTTAGGCGCCCAAGTGAACACCGATCGCGCCGGCGATTCCCGATACAGCAATACCCTTGGATCACTCAATGTTTCTTATACCAAGGCATTGGACAGAAAAAATCACAACAAGCTGAGTATCGGCATTTATACCGCCTTTTTGCAAAGAAGTATCAACTATGCGGCCTTAAGTTTCGACGAACAATATGTCGGTGGCGAATTCCACGAAAACAATCCCATCTCAGAGAATTTAGGGAAAGAGAAGTATATTTTTTTTGATTGCGGAGCAGGCATCTCTTGGTCATTAACTCCCAACAAAACAAGCAGCTATAATGTCGGCATTGCGTTATCTCACCTCACCCAGCCCAATCTTACACTTTTTGATGACAGGAGCCCCCTGCACATTAAGACCACTGCATACGCCACTGCACGCATTGCCATAGTCCAAAACTACTTTATCATTCCCATGTTCTATTCCGCTTTCCAGCACCAATATCGGGAATTTGTCTTTGGAACTAACTTTGAATACGAATACCATAAAAAAAACTACAGCAACCATCTTTTCGCCGGTGGCGGACTGTTCTACCGTTGGAGAGATGCCCTTATCGTTTGCGCTCATGTGCAATGGGAAAATATTCGTTTAGGACTTAGCTACGACATCAATTTTTCCTCACTCGTTAAAGCCAGTCATGCTCGCGGCGGTTTTGAACTTTCTCTCTATTACATATTTAAAAAGAAATCCATACGCAATACCGGCAACGAACCATGCCCATTTGATGTAATGTAATTTATACCATGACTCCTCACCATCTGCATCAGAAACTTAAAATCTTTTCCTTCCTCTGCCTTGCATTGGTTTTTTATCCTAATTATGCTCAAGTCAGAGTTACCGATGCGGAACTGAGAAGTCAGGTGCAATACCTGAAGAACGATACATTACCAATTGATATACAATTACTTAATAAGACAATCAATACCCCTTACTCGGAATACAATGCCCTATTGTTTCCTGATTCCACCTTCTACTTTTCTTCCTTGCGCCCAGAAAGCGAAGAAGACAATGACCACTATTTTTCCCCATTCTGGTCAACACGCATCTACCAGTCGCAACTCACCATTGGTGGC
>JAEEUY010000232.1 GCA_016290715.1 Bacteroidales bacterium | reverse complement strand
TTTTTTTCATTTCCGTCAGAAAAAATCGCTGCAAATTTACGGTATTACATGAAAAAAGGTGCCTCAACGCCACCTTTTTATTAACAATATCATTTTCAATTAGCCAATATCTTCATAATTAAAAAGAGAATCAACAAACTCGTGGCGGTTGAACACTTGCAGTTGATCAATTTTTTCACCAACACCAATATATTTAACAGGGAGTTGGAACTGATCGGAGATACCAATCACGACACCTCCTTTGGCAGTACCATCTAATTTTGTAATTGCCAATGCATTAACATCTGTAGCTGCGGTAAATTGACGCGCTTGTTCAATGGCATTCTGCCCCGTTGAGCCGTCCAATACAAGCAAAATCTCATCGGGAGTATTGGGAATCAGCTTGCTGGTAACATTCTTGATTTTCGTTAGTTCCCGCATGAGATTCACTTTATTATGAAGCCGTCCTGCGGTATCTATAATAACGATATCTATATTTTTGGCAATGGCCGACTTCACCGTATCAAAAGCCACGGCTGCGGGATCCGCCCCCATCGGCTGAACGACGACAGGGACATCTGCACGTTGCGCCCACACTTCAAGCTGGTCAACAGCGGCAGCACGGAAAGTGTCCGCTGCACCCAACATTACGGAATATCCCTTTTTCTTAAACTGGTATGCCAATTTGCCAATGGTCGTCGTCTTCCCTGCCCCATTGACACCCACAACCATAATAACATACGGACGATCCAACTTGGGAATTTCAAAGTCACTGCTTTTTTCCATATCGTTTTCAAGCAGCAGACCTTCAATTTCTTCTTTAAGAATATAATTTAACTGACTTGTTCCCAAATACTTATCTTTAGAAACACGATTTTCAATACGTTCAATGATTTTCAACGTGGTTTCAACACCGACATCCGAAGTAACCAACACTTCCTCCAAATTATCCAAAACCTCATCATCCACTTTGGATTTTCCGATAACTGTTTTAGCCAATTTGGCGAAAAAACTCTCCTTTGATTTTTCAAGTCCTTTGTTTAACTCTTCTTTTTTTTCTTTAGAAAATATGGAAAAAAAGCCCATAATGAGTACAGATTAAAATTTCGGCAAAGATACAAAAAACATTCATTTATTGCAACTACCTTTCGTGAACGGTATGCTCTTGAACCCATTGGGCATCATTTGAATATTCGTAGCTTTCAATTTGATGAAAAACATCTTCCACTGTGGTTGCGCAAACAATCAATTGAAAATGAAAAGGACGCAGGAACCCCTCCTCTTTAAACAAAGCAAGTTGCTTTAGCAAGGAATCGTAATATCCATACGGATTGAAGATAACGATAGGTTTGTTATGAAACCCCAATTGTGCATCCGTAATCAATTCAAAAAATTCATCCATGGTACCGAATGAACCCGGAAAAACCACAAAAGCATCCGCTTTTTTTTCCAACATTTGTTTCCGTTCACTCATGGACTTCACATAAACCAATTCGGTAATATCTTCCGCAATAACCGCTTCCTTGGAGAAAAAATCGGGGACAATGCCAATCACTTTACCCCCTGCCTTCATTGCTGCCGTAGCCGCCGCATTCATCAGACCCAATTTCGCCCCACCATAATAGAGAAGCACTTTTCTTTGGGCACATTGCTTGCCAAACTCCTCTGCCAAACGTACATAACGTTCCCCTTTCCCTTCAGAAGAACCACAAAAAAGGGCAATAGATTCTATTTTCTTTTTCATCTGTATTAAATTTCGTTACTATGAACTGTAGCGGTTGACTCTGTTTCGTGGTGAAAAGGAACGATTGCCAGCGAAATCAGCAAATAAGTCAATATGATAATAGGGAATGCGCCGAAACGGAAAATAGCCAATAAAATGAGGGCGATTGCTAAAAAGATATAGCGAACTTTATTGTCATGCCATGACAAATTCTTAAATTTCAGGGAGAACATGGGAAGATCTGTCAGCAACATAACCGCGAAAATGAGTGTAAGCGAAAGCACCACCCAAAAATTATTCAGTAGGGAGATAGACTCTGCTGAAAAATGCAAAAAACCGATAAACAACGCATTAGCAGGCGTTGCCAAACCCCTAAATTCGGTATGTTGGCGTTCGTCGTGATTAAATTTTGCCAACCGGAATGCCGAACAGGCAGGAACCAAAAACACCAGATAGGGCAAAAAACTGACAAAACCATCTCGAATCTCAGGAGAGAGATTTTGCAGACAAGTTGTTAGAAAAACAAAAACGATATTGGTTGGTGCCACCCCAAAAGAGACGATATCCGACAGTGAGTCCATGTCAACACCCATAGGAGACGACACTTTCAACATTCGGGCAGCAAAACCATCAAAAAAATCAAAAATGGCAGAACCGATAATCAGATAAGATGCTGCCGCCAAATGTCCGTGAGTAGCACATAATATTGACATACAGCCACATATCAAGTTACAACAAGTAATACAATTAGGAATGTGCTTTTTCATGTTTCAAATTTGCCGCAAAAATACATTTTTTTCACAACCCAATGTGAAAAAAAATACAATTATATATATACAATATTAAAAATAAGCCGTAAATTTGCCGTTTGATTAGAAATCCAAATCCGAAGTGCTGTATGAGAAAAAGGAATGCGTTGCTGTGTGTCTTGATTGTTTTACTAACCATTTTTGCAAGTGTAGGTCAAAAAAAGAGTGACCAACTAAAAAAGAACAAGCAAAAGATTGAAAATGAGATTCGTGACACTCAAAACTTATTGAATCAGACGCGAAAGAACAAGCAAACTTCGTTGGAACAAGCCTCCATTTTGAGAAAGCAGATTTCCAATCGCGAATCGCTGATTACGGCACTTAACAATGAGATTTTTGCCTTGGAAGAGGAGATGGAATTGAATGAAAAGTTATCCAAAACTCTGGCGCGAAAACTCACATACATGAAGGACGATTACTCACGGGTGGTATATAATGCCTACAAAAACCGTCGTCTCAACAACAAGTTTATCTTCATTCTCTCTTCTGAAGACTTCAGTCAGATGTATCGCAGGACCAAATATTACACCACTTTTGCCAAAAACGTAAAGCGCCAAGTGGATCTCATTGCCCAGACACAACGTGAAATTGAGGCGAAAGAGATTGAGATCCAAAATATCAAGAATGAGAAAACACTTCTTTTGAGCGGAGAGGAACAGCAACTAAAGCACTTGGAAGCCGAGAAAAAAGAGAAAGACAAGCTAACCTCCTCCCTCAAGAAAAAGGAGAAACAATTAGCCGAAGAAATCCGCAAGAAACAGCAGGAACAGAAAAAGTTGGACAAAGCCATCAAAGAAGCGATACAGAAAGAGATTGCAGCGGCCAATGCGAAAAACAAAGGCAATGAGAAGGCCTCCACCTCTTCCGGCAAGAAAAGTTCTACGAATGAAATCGTGATGACTCCTGCCGAGAAAGAGCTAAGCACTTCATTTGCAGGAAATAAAGGACGCTTGCCATGGCCTGTGACCAAATGTGCCAAGGTGAAAGATTTTGGGACTTACGCTCACCCCGATGTCCCTTCCGTACAAATGCAAAACAACGGTATCGACTTGTTGACGGATGCCGGAGCCACCGTCCGCGCCGTTTTTCAAGGCACGGTTGCCAGCACCCTCGACTATATGGGCACGAAAGTCGTGATCATAAAACATGGCGAATATATGACAGTATATCAAAATTTGGGAAGTGTTAGTGTAAAGAAAGGCGACAAAGTTTCCACCAAACAAGCCATTGGTACCGTAGGAAAGAATAGCAACTCCACCTATGAACTCCATTTTGAAGTGTGGAAAAACACCGAATATCTTAACCCTAACTCTTGGCTTAGCAAGTAACCGATATGTACATCGACGAAACTCTCTTTTCTGACTTTTTGGAACACAAAGAAATTCTTTGGTTAGGGATTGATTTCACACAAGCCAAATTTACGCAAAAAGGATTTAACCTCCCCGGTGAAGTGCTGAAATCATACTTTAATGAGTGGAATATGCTCATTATTTCCGACCAGAAAAAATACGACATCCGCCTTAGCTTCCGCAAGCCCATTATGAACTACGACTTGTCAATGGTTTCCAAAAAAAACAAGACTATAAAAACCAATCAGATATTATGCGAAAATATTAATGTTGAAAATGTGATAGAGAAAGAGGCTATGTGCCAATACTTAACAGGACTTAACTATCCCCAACTGCACCCTTATGCTCTTCTTTTTGTGGTTGAATCGTTTGACAGCAATAGCAAAACGGGCAGCGTTTGGGTTAACATCGTTCATACAAAACAAAGCGTTCCTGTATTATGTGAGAAATTCTTGAAGGTTCCTAGTGGATTTGGAATCAAAAGTTATTGGAGCAGAATATTTTACAATTTATTATACGATATAAAGAATTATGCTTATTATCGTTGGGAAAATCTTGTCAAAACAAATATATAATTTTTTCGTTAACAAAATATTCATCAAAAAAAATAATAATTATGTCAGCATTTAAAGCATACGATTTTAGAGGTATCTATGGAAAAGATTTCAACTTGGAAGATATTTATCGCATCGGCTTTTTTCTTCCACAATTGTTAAAAGTAGATAAAGTGCTTGTGGGTCGCGATATGCGTGTATCAACACCAGCGATATTTGAAGCACTGACACGGGGTATTACAGATGCAGGTGTGGATGTATATGACATGGGGCTGACTACAACTCCCATGGTGTATTATTTCACTGCGCAGCATCATTTCGATGCCTCCGTCATGATTACGGCTTCCCACAATCCCAAAGAGCACAATGGGTTGAAAGTATCCACGACCAATGCACTCCCTGTAGGTTACGACACCGGACTGGGCAAACTTGAAAAAATGATTCAAGCGGTACCGCAACCTGCCGCCCGAAAAGGCAAAATTATCAACCATAATGTAAAAGAAGAGTACATTGAATTTTTAAAGAGATACCAGTACGATATCAGCAATCTGAAAATTGCCATGGATTGCTCCAACGGAATGGCTTCCATCTTGGTCAAAAGTTTGTTCGGCGACCAACCCACCTATCTGTATGATGAACTGGATGGAACATTCCCACACCACGAAGCGAACCCTTTAGAGGCAGAAAATGTGGTTGATTTGCAAAAATTGGTATTGAAAGAGAAAGCTGATATTGGCGTTATCTATGATGGGGACGCTGACCGCGTAATGTTTGTAGATGAAAAAGGAAGCTTTATTCCGCCCGATTTAATGATTGCTGTTTTAGCCCATTATTTCATCAAAGAAAAAAATGTGCAAGGCAAAGTAATCCAAGATATCAGAACCTCAAAATCCGTAACAGAATATATTCAGAAACTGGGGCGGGAAGTGTATATCTGGCGGGTAGGCCGTGCATACGCCGCCTTGAAATTGCGCGAAATCGACGGCGCATTCGGTGGAGAATTTGCAGGACACTACTATTTCCGCGACTTCTTCTATTCCGACTCTGCCATGGTAGCCTCCCAAGTGATTCTGCACGTGGTAAGCGAGATGAAAAAGAAAGGGATCTCTGTTTCCCAGCTGATTTCTGAAATTGCCGTTTATGCCAATTCCGGTGAAATCAACTTCAAGGTTGAGAAGAAAAAAGAAGCCATGGAAGCGATGAAAGAGCATTTCATGCAAAAAGAGACAGCTACTAACTTTATGGATTTCGATGGCTACCGAATTGAGTTTAAAGACTGGTGGTTTAATGTTCGTCCTTCTAATACCGAGCCTTATCTGCGTTTACTAATGGAAGCGAAAAATAAGGAAATGTTAGAGGAAAAATTAACCGAAGCCAAGAAAATTTTAGCCCCATTTATCTAGTTCATCTTGTATCTCATCATTGACATAGGAAATACACTGCAAAAAGCAGGTGTATATTCAGAAGACGGTGAATTGCTGCAACTGCTCCGCCAACCACAACTATCAATGGAGCAGTTGCAACAGTGGCTGAAAGAATATGCCATCCGGTATTCTATCTTCTCCACTGTCGGAGCATCCAACGATTCGCTGCTCTCCTTTTTGCAAAAGGAGACGAAGTGCATCGTTTTTGACCATACGACTCCCCTACCCGTCCATATAGACTACCAAACGCCATCCACTTTGGGCAAAGACCGCATAGCCGCCGCTGTGGCTGCCTCTTCCCTATTCCCTCACCAAAATGTTCTGATTGTGCAAGCCGGCACCTGCATAGTGATGGATTTTATCGATAAAAATTGCCATTATCACGGCGGTTCCATTGCACCCGGCATACAAATGAAAATAAAATCCCTGCACCAGTTCACCCAACACCTCCCTGAAATTGAAATCAAAAAAACAGATTCATTTATCGGTAAGAACACCACAGAATCTATTCTGAACGGGGTGTTGTTGGGAACAGTCGATGAAATTAACGGAGCAATCGGACGTTATGCCTCTTCATTTGAAAATATAAAAGTAATTTTAACTGGCGGCGATACGGAACTCTTGCAAGAAAAAATAAAAAGTCCTATATTTGCCACCCCAAACTTGGTTTTGTACGGGCTATATAAAATATTAAGAATCAATGCTTAAAACGCATACACAACACTTATTGTTTTCTCTTTCACTAAGCATTTTCTGCCTAAATCTATTCGCACAAAATGAAATTAGTTCCCCCTATTCCAATTATGGCGTGGGGTTATACAGCAACGTTACCTCGGGAATGTATGATGCAATGGGGAAAGTGGGATATGCTTTGCAAGACCCTTATCAGATAAATTTTAAGAATCCCGCCTCTTACGTAGCGTTCGACTCACTCTCATTCATTGCAGACGCTTCATTTAGCATCTATTCCAACTCTTTAGCCAACGCTGAAATCAAACAAAAAGCAACTTTGGCACACCCCAACTATCTCACGCTTGGTCTGCCCGTAACACGGCACTGGCGCATGAGTGCCGGAATTCTCCCCTTCAGCAATTTAGGCTATAATATTGTCCAGAGTATCAATCAGGACAATATTGGTGTGGTTAACTACAACTATCAGGGCGATGGCGGATTATTACAACTTTATTGGGGAAATGGTTTCAAACTATACGATGGTTTATCGTTGGGTTTTAATATCTCTTATTTGTTCGGACGATTGACCTATATGCAAACTGCTGAATTTGAGGGAAATAACTTTTACCACTCTATGGTCAACAATACCACATTGGTAGATGGCATCTACCTATCGGCAGGCCTACAATATTTTGCTACTATAAAAAACAACCATAAATTAGGGATTGGACTGGTTTATGAAAACAGTGCTTATATCTGGACAAAAGAAGAGCAGTTTTTATACAACTACTCCACAATTGGAGGAAGTGACAATGTAAACGACACTTCATATTATTATGAATATAAAGGGAATATGCAACTTCCCCAATCGGTGGGAGCCGGTTTATCCTACCAATACAAAAACAAGTTGTGGGTATCAGCTGATTTCAAATGGCATAATTGGGCACAATATTATCACAACAAAGAAAGTGATGAACGCTTGCAGAATACCTACATAACTTCTTTTGGGGTGCAATTTATTCCCAATGCAACTTCAAGCAACTATTTCAAGAAAATCAGAATTCGCGCCGGAGTGCAATATTCTACAGGACATATTTTGTTGAATAACCATACCATCAGCGATTACAATATTTCTATTGGCTTGGGATTTCCGCTCAAGCTATACAATAATAATTCCTCTTTGGGAGTTCTATTTGAATACGGTCAAATGGGAACTATCCGCAATGATTTAATCCGAGAAAATCATTTTCGCATCTCTTTTCATTTTACCTTACAAGAAAAATGGTATCAAAGAGTGAAATTAGATTAGTTCATAAACACATAAAAATATTAAACGATGAAAAAAACATTTTTAATCTTTACATTAATGCTTGTTGTATCTTGGGTTTCCGCCCAATGTGCATTCAAATTTGGGGCAAATGAAGAAGATTCTATCCTTTGCGTTGGCAAAGTCAATGAATTCAAAATGTATTACCAACAAAAGAATTATCCTGATGCTTATTCTCCATGGCAATATGTGGTAAATAATTGTCCATGCTCATGGAGTGGCGTTTTTGCGTATGCACAGCCGATGCTTGAAGGATTAATCAAGGAAGAGAAGGACTCTGTACGCAGAGAACGTTTAATTGACTCTTTGTTATGGGTTTACGACAATTATCCTGTTTATCACCCTAAATTTTACACCAAGGGGAAAGGGATCGGCTACAAATCCTATTATATGATGAAATATCGTAAAAATTATGATGAGATTTTTGATGGGTTTGTACAATCTGTTGAGTTAGAGAGAGAGAACACCCAACCGATGATTTGGGATTACTATTTCCGTTTAGCTACCCAAATGGCCATTGCCAAGAGAGACACCACTATTGTCATTGAAGCTTACGAACGCGCTACAGAATATATCGACGATGCCAAAAGAAATGCATGGAAAGCATTTGAGGCTGACACAGCCGAGCTAGCCAAACTAATGGCCATGAGCGAAGATCAAATTTCGGATAAGAGAGAATTTGACAAACAAGTGAAAAAATATACAGAAGACACGACTCGTCAAATGAAATTGGTTGACAACTATACTAAAACTTTTGCTAAAATTGAGACCATGTTTATCCCTTATGCCGAATGCGACATTCTGGAACAAGTATATAGCAAGAAAATTGAAAGTGTAAGAGAAAACATTCCTGCTGTCAAGAAGATGTTGTTAACCATGCACAAACGTGGCTGCCAATCCTCTCCTACTTACAGAACCGTATTAGAGATAGTTCATAACAACGAACCCAGTGCACAGACAGCCTCTATGATGGGTGGCCAATGTATTGCCGCCGGCGAGTACGGCAAAGCCAAAGATTATCTGATGGAGGCCATTTCATTGTTTGAAACCAATGAAGAAAAAGTTGAATCATATTATCTTTTGGGATTAATCAATTATAAACAAGGGAACTTCCCTGAAGCGAGAAACAATGCTTACGCTGCTTTAAGGATCAATCCCAACTACGGGAAAGCTTATATCCTGATTGGCGACTTGTATGCTGCTTCTGCCGGCCGTTGCAACACCAATGACCCGAATGAAATACCGGGTGCTGTATATTGGGCAGCAGCCGACAAATACAACAAAGCGGCTGCCGTTGATCCCAGTGTCGCTGCCGATGCCAACAGCCGTCGTTCCAAATTACCCGGCGTAAGTTTTGAAGCTGCATTCAAAGCAGGATACAACAAGGGACAAAGTTACCGTGTAGGTTGCTGGGTACAAGAAACGACCACCGTACGTTAATACATATTATATATATGTTACATTATAATATAATAACCCAAAACACCCTTTTCATACTCATGATTGGGGTGTTTTTTATCTCTTGCCGCAACGATAAATTTGTTCAAAACGAGCAATTAAATGTCAATGGTAAATTCCCTGACGAAGCTTCTAAAAATATCGCCATGACTTTTAGCGACAACGGTTTCAAGAGTTTTGAATTGTACGCCCCATCATTATACAAATATAACGGGGAGAAAGCCTACATGGATTGCCCCGAAGGGATTAAGATTATTTCATACGGCAATGACAACGAGCCTGAAGCAATTATGACTGCCGACTATGCGATTAGTGAAGAAGAGAGCAAGACAATGGAAGCCCGAAAAAATGTGGTGATCACCAATGTGAAAAAAGGAGATACAATTAAAACGGAAAAGATCGTGTGGGATAAAAGGAACAAACGCATCTACTCTGATGTGATGGTTAAACAAATCAGAAGCGACGGCACTATCAGCATTGGAGACGGTTTCGATGCCGATGAGAAATTCAGCAGATATACGGTGCGAAATCCCCGTGGAGAAGTAATGGCGGAGGACATTTAGTATGGATATTTATTTATAAGGAATATGGCTTTTGCGCCATATTTTTTTTTAACTTTGCCAGCTAATTTTCATACAATGGAGAACGATTTTAATGACCCTTATTTCTTTGATGAAGAGGACGAAGAACGTCAGGAACTTGTGTCAGATTTCAAGACCATGATTGATCATGCTGAAAGAAGATATTTTGATTCTGACGACATGATTGACATCATAGAGACACTCATTGCGCAATTTGATTTCAAATATGCGGAAGCGGCCATAAAATATTCCGAGGAAGTGCATCCCAACTCATACGAATGCAAATTATTGAAATGCAGATTCCTCATTATGACTTTGGATATTTCATCGGCAAAAAAACTATTGGATGAAATTGAGAACAGTTACACGTTAACAGCCGATTTTTATTTGCAGAAAGCACTGTACTGCAAAATCACCGGACAAGAGAAAGACACCATCAACCTATTTAAGAAAGCTTATCGCTTAGATCCAGAGAATGCCGGTATTAACTTCATGATGGGTAGTGAGTTAATCAAAGCGGACAGGATGACAGAATCTTTACCTTACATCATCTTTGCCATTCAAAACGATGAAGACTTTGAGGAACAGCTGTTTACAATATCTTATCTTTTTGAGGAGAAGAAGAAAACAGACGAAGCAGTGCAATTTTTCTCCATTTTAGCTGATCGTTTTCCATTAAGCAAAGCCTGCTGGTTTGGTCTCGGTTTGGCCTACAACTGGAGTAAAGAACCTGAAAAGGCAATTGATGCATACCTTAATGCCATCAGTCTGGCTGAGAATGGTGCCACGGCTTATTACAACATTGGGAACACCTATTTTGAAATGGGGCAATTTGACAACGCTATCGACAATTATTCGCAAGCATATCAGCTGGATAATAAAGACTATCATGCACTTACGGGGATTGCCGATTGCTACAGCGAACTACAACAATATGAAAAGGCGCTGGATTACTACCACCAAGCGTTGGATCTCTGTGCCGACGATACCGAAGCAAATTTAGGAATCATACATACCCTTAAAGAGATGGGGCGTGCTGATGATGCCACTGCATTTCTTGACAATGTCCTGCAACAACAGCAAGACAATTTTGAACTTTTTTTCGGACTTATCACAAATTTTGAAACAGAAGAAACACGCGAAACAAAAATTCGTGAATACATCCATGAACATATCAAATCTTTGGAGAACAAGGAAGACTTCCTACGCCTATTCACTATTTTCTGCTGCGCTTCAGAACAATGTATTGATTTAGCAATCAATGTTCTAGAAGAATTTTTGGATGATGAAGAGGTAGCCTTTACCATTCCTTATCTCTTAGCTGCCTTACACTATATCAAACATGAAGATGAGGTGGCCGACAACTACCTTAAAACCGCCCTACTCATTAACTATGACAATTACGTACTATTTCTCGCCATCCATCCTTCTTTTGAGTACAACCAACGCGTACAGGAATTAATTAAAATGTATCAAAAAACAAACGACTAATACCTTCAAAATGAAAAAAATATTTTTAAAAATCGCAGTTCTATTCATCCTCATTTTATTCAACTTCAACCTGTCTTCCCAAAATTATCACATTATTGAATCCAACAGTCAAAAAGTGATTTTAAAAGTTACCACAGGGAAAATCTCGATTGGGGAGAGTTTGTTGGCAGGGAACAGCTACTCAAACTTAAAGATGGAAAACTACCTTTCTGGAAACCACATCGGCGAGCCACAACTCCCTGTTATGACAGAACTATTGGAAATACCTATCTGTGAAGATATTAGTTATCAAGCACGGGCAGGGCGTGTGGACACTTTCTCCACCGAAGAATTGGGCATCCTATATCCTATCTACCCTGCACAACCTTCTGTCCCAAAATCACAAACAACACCTACAGAGCCTATTATCAATACTCAAATTTACCAAACCGACGAATTTTACGGATATGACATTGTCAAAGTTGAAAAGATTGGCATTATGAGAAATGCCAACTTAGCCACCCTATATGTCTCTCCAGTACAATACAATCCTATTACAAAACAAATCATGATTTATGACGACATTACGATAGAAATAACTTACGAACATCCTGATATAGAAGCGACAAGGGAGATGAAACGAATTCATGGGAATCCCTTTTTCAATGTATCTTCCAAAGTGATTAATCCGATTCATTTTGCGGAGAGAGATGAAATAAGCACCGTACCCATCAAATATGAAATTATTGCTCACAGTATGTTTCGTGGGGAATTGGATGATTTCGTCAATTGGAAAAAAAGAAAAGGTTTTTTGGTTGAAGTCGCCTATACTGATTCGATTGGAACAACAGAAAGCGCTATCCGCAATTATATTCATGGATTATACACCAATGCGACGGAAGAGAATCCAGCTCCAACATACGTATTATTGGTTGGCGACGTGGCACAAATTCCGAACCAGACCAAATCTGCGGGGTGGTTCTCTTCCCACGTAACCGATTTATACTACTTCACATGGACAGCCGGGGATAATCTGCCCGATTGCTATTATGGAAGATTTTCCGCGCAGAATGTATCACAACTGGGGCCACAAATAGAAAAGACATTGATGTACGAACAATATACGATGAGAGACCCCCGTTATCTGGATGATGCTGTTATCGTAGCCGGAGAAGACCAAGGGAACAACAACGATCATGGTTATTCTCACGCCAATCCCACCATGCATTATTTAGAAGATAATTATTTGACATCTGAATATGGGTTTAGAGATGTGCATTCTTTTTACAATCCCCACGCAAGCACTGACGAAGAGACGATTCGTTCACTTATTGGCAATGGCGTTGGCTATGCCAATTATAGTGCACATTGCAGTTACCAAGGATGGGCCGATCCCGCTTTTGAAAATAATCACATAAGTTCGATGAACAACAATGGGAAATACGGACTGATGATTGGCAATTGCTGTGAATCAAACCAATTTAACCAATCGGAATGCTTTGGGGAGAAGCTGCTCCGCACCCCACTTAAAGGTGCAGTAGGATATATCGGAGCCAGCAATTCAACTTATTGGGATGAAGACTTTTATTGGGCAGTAGGTGCACGCCCCTCCATTCAAAGCAGTTGTTCCAATTGCAATAATTTCACTTACGATGCCAACAATTTGGGGGCTTACGACCGACTTTTCCATACCCATGGTGAGGACTTCAGCCATTGGTTTGTATCCCAAGGCTCTATCATTACAGCAGGAAATCTTGCTGTAGAAGCCTCCACTTCTGATTCCAAGACATATTACTGGGAAATCTATCACCTGATGGGCGACCCATCCGTTATGCCTTGGCTGACACAGGCAAGTGCGATGGATTTACATATTAACAACACGTTAATTACCAACAATGAATATGGCACTACGGAGGGCACTACCACCCTATCCATTTACACAGGTGCTCCTTACGCTTATGTGGCTTTAACACACCATCTTGAATTAATCACGGCGGCGGTGGCTGATCAAACGGGGTATGTTGTTCTCACATTCCCTGCTTTAGAAAATCATGAAACTTACGAGCTGGCGGCAACGGCCCAAAACCACATCCCCAATTTTACGACCATTTCCACTTACAGTGTAGGTTTGGAAGCCCTTACCACATCCACTGTTTCTATTTTCCCCAACCCCATAAAAGACCATTTCATGGTGAAACTCTCTCAAGGGACTGCCACCGATATTATGATCTTTGATATTGCAGGCAAATTATTAAAACAAGTTGCCGTTACAGGGAATACCATGGATATAAATATGGAAGAAGAAGCCTCTGGAATGTATTTCGTCAAAATTTTCAATCATCAAGAAAATATTGGCACCTATAAAATCGTCAAAAAATAGTATTCAAAATGAAGAGAATCTATCTGATAATAGGAATTCTTCTGCTATTATGCAGTTGGGAGTGCAACGGCCAAGTTATCACCATTGAAGAATGTGAGCAATTGGCCATTGCACAATCGTCGGCAAATACGCAAAAAGAGTTGAACGAACAGTTATTGCATGTTAAGTTGAATGATGTATCCTCGCATTTGTATCCGACTTTGGAAATCAATGGAGGAATTGCCTATCTTTCGCAACGTCCGGAGTTACCTACTGCTTTCACAAATTTCGAACCCGCACGGCACGATGTCTATAATATTTCCCTTAATTTCCAACAAGTGGTATTTGATGGATTGCAGGCACGTTATAGCCGGCGAAGAGAAAAATTATTAAACAACAA
>JAEEUY010000231.1 GCA_016290715.1 Bacteroidales bacterium | reverse complement strand
TTCTCACAATAGTTGCAACGAACATCATGACAAGGGGTGCTACATAATAATTTCAACACATTCTCAATGTTTGGAAAATGATGTAGCAGCCAAGGTGGAGTAACAGAGTAGTAATCTCCTATGGATATCAAAGCCAATGCATAAGCTAATTCAATAGGGTACTCCTTGACAAGCATTTCAATAGGACTATTAATACAAATTTTTTCTTGAAAAATCCTCAAAATTAGTAATTCAAGTTGTCCATCAATCGCTTGAAATTGAAGATAATCAAAAAAAGCAGAAAATTCATACACCTTATGCAACAAGCTATAATAAATGGTCTTTAAATCTTGTGGCAAAGCATGAAAAGCATTTATTTCATCATAAAACAAATCGCGAGCTTTCAAGCAGTCGTTGAGAGGATTATTCATTTCTTCTGTTTGCAACTTGTCGTCTTTCAGCAATTTGTGGTATGGCTTTTTAGGAAATAAGAGAGGGGAGAGGTAAAGGGTATCTATCGGTTTCTTGTTTTTAATTTGTTTAATATCAGATAGATATTTTAAGTCATGATGGATGATGTTATGTCCGCATAAGAACTCGGTATTAGCAATAAAGTACGAAAAATCTTGTTGGGAACTAGTATGGAGTTGCTCGCCTGATTCTTGAACAGCGCCAAAGTCGTGTATTTTTTTATCTTGCAGTCCAACTTCTACATCAATAAACGCTAAACCAGACAGATGTTTTCTATTAGAAAATAATCCATTACGAATGATGTTGAAATAATCGCTAATTTCTGCCACTATTATTACTATTTTAAATAAAAAGCAAAAATAGGCAATTATCTGACATTTTTTGCTAAAATATGTGCTTTTTTGAAAATTTCAAAAGTTTAGTTTACTAACTAAAACTATAAATAATTATTTCAAAAAATAAATTATGACAAGTGGCAAGCGTTCTGTATTGCAATGGTTCCTTGTTTAAAATTCTCCTGCACTGCATTTAAAATTTCCGTACTTTTGCATCTCGTTTTATATGAAGAAAAAAATCAATTTTAAAGAGAAAATCCGGCGTTTCCGCAAATGGCAGGAAAAGCCCTACGAGGTAGCGCCACTGTCAGATCAGGAACACGAGTGTGCCACTTGCGGCACACGGTATCAAGGGAATTTTTGTCCCCGCTGCGGGCAGTCGCAACGTATCCGGCGCTATTCGTTCAATATGGCTATTCTCAACTTCTTGGATGTTTGGGGATTGGGAAACAGAGGTATGTTCCGCACCATCCGCGACCTCATCCTGCGTCCGGGCTACATGATCCGTGACTTTCTCAGTGGAATGCAGATGGCCTACTTTCCACCTTTCAAAATGTTTTTCATACTCTTCGCTTTCTCACTCCTTGTAACACACGGTCTGAATATCAAAGGAAAAAAGCTGTCTGAATTGAATAACGAATCCTCAACGGAATTAGCCTCTCCTACACTGGATGCTCAAAAGCAACCAACATTGATTCTAAATCAGGAGGATGCTAAAAAAGTGGATCAAGTCAACAATTTGATGAAACGCACTATTAATCATGTTGTGCGAAGTATTAATCGCTATCCTAACTTATTCGCATTATTGCTCCTGCTGTACATATCAGGTTGTTTATATTTCTTTTTCAGACATTGTCCAAATATTCCTGATTTACGCTATTCCGAATTTTTCGTGTCGTTGGTCTATATCAACAATATGTATCTCATCTATTCCACCGTGCTGAATTTCTTTTGTCTTCCAATACTTGCGAGCTACACCCTTATTTTATCATTGATACCTCTCAAACAGTTGTCGGGGTATTCATGGTGGCGCACCATTTCCTATTCTTTTATATCCATTTTTATTATGATAGTTATACTCATACTTATCTGTACTTTATGGACCATTTTTACTGTCTTATACGCAGTAACTTAGTGATAAAGAATACTATTCCCAAATATTTTTCACAAAATGGGATTTTCTTATATCTAAAAAAAATCTATATAAACTTTTAAATCTCTTAACTTTCAAAGTGGATACTTACATTTTCAGAAAACAGATACATCGTTTGCCAGGGAAAGTGATTCACCATGTGCCGATGCCGGAGCCGCAGGTGGTGGAAGGCCACGGTTCCAGGGATCAGATTGGCGAAATTTGCAAAGTACAAGGCTACAAGCAGGTGCTTTTAGTGACGGATCAGACTCTCCACAAGCTTGGTTATGAGCAGAAGATTGTGCAGTCGTTGGAGAGAGCCGGCGTTGGTTGCACTCTGTTTGCGGAAATCAACTCTGAGCCCACCACTGCTTTAATTGAGGCAGGTCGGGAGGCTGCTATGGCGTGCCGTGCCGAGTGCGTGATTGCGTTGGGCGGCGGTTCTGTGATGGACACCTGCAAAATGGTGGTCGCGGGCGTGCGGTTGCCGCACCTCCGCTCCCGTGCCCTTTTGCTTAAGTTCCTGTTTGTGCCAGGCAAGACCCTGCCGATGATTTCCGTCCCTTCTACCGCCGGCACAGGTGCGGAGGTGACTGTCGGGGCAGTGGTAACTAACCACCGAGGAGTAAAAAACTCTACTGTTTTGGTCGGTCTTGACGTAACGCACGTAATTCTTGACAGTGAATTAACGATTCATGCGCCGCAGATGGTAACCGCTGCCTGCGGGATGGATGCCCTCAGTCATGTTATTGAAGGGGCTGTCAGTGATGTGGATATAGATGAAGAAAATCTCCGACTATCGATGGAAGGGGTACGACTGATTCTACAACATCTCCCTATAGTAATGAAAGAGCCCGAAAATGTTCAGTCGCGTCTTGCCATGTGCCGTGCTGCTATGTACGGTGGTAATGCCATCAATACACAACTCGCAGGCTATGTGCACGCCTTCGCACACAGCATCGGTGCCAAGTACCACCTCCCGCACGGACAAGCCATCACGCTGATGCTGATGCCTGTTTTGGAGTACCAGAAGGATGCTTGTCTGTCGAAATATGCGATGCTTGCCCGTTACTGCCGTCTTGTTGAAGAGAATGTAAGTGACTGCGAGGCTGCGGAAGCATTCCTGCAAGCGATACGGCATTTGATCGCCACTTGCGGTATGGACAAGCTCTCTTCTCCAGTGCTTCCTGCCGACTATGCCGAACTCACCAAAATGATTGCCGCTGACTCTATCAACTATTCCGCTCCGATGACCTTCAGCAACGATGATATTAGAAAGGTATTGGAGATAGTTGGCGGTCAGTGATTTGTAATAGGAAAAATGGAGAAATATTTAACTTTAAACTTTTAACTTATGAAAAAACAAACCTTTACCCTCTTTGCAATGCTGCTGATGTTCGTGGCAGCTTCGGCGCAGACGATAACATTGACCTTCACCGGACATGATATCAACGACCGATATGTACAGTTGGATAGCGTGTCTGTCACCAACCAGACGAAAGGCTGGAGCGAAACCCTCGTGTGGTCCGACACCGTATTGACAATGCAGCACGGGACAGGCATTGACGAAACCGTCGCCAACGGCGGTTTTGAATTGTCCCAGAACAACCCGAATCCGTTCAACGGTATCACCGTCGTGAATCTG
>JAEEUY010000230.1 GCA_016290715.1 Bacteroidales bacterium | reverse complement strand
TTCTTTTGCAAAACTATGAGAAATCTCAATGTACGCTAGCCATCCAGAGACAAAGAGAGCAATCACAAGAATGATGATGAAAAGCGCGGCAATAACACGAATGACAGCAGTCTTTATTCGTTGGAATGAAAGCACGCTTAACTGCCTCCCCAAGACTGATGATAAATTCATACTATTAGAGGGGCTCTCTCAATTTCGTTTATCAAGCCGCCGACTCCTGCATAAAGGATTCTGACCCGGTGCTTTGAAGCCTACCAGTACATGTCCCACATATCCCAGGCAAAATCACTTCCACGAATGATCTGCAAAACATCTCCATGGGCATTCATGTACACAATCACATGCCGGTTATCGCTCTGTGACCGGTAATCGTGAATGACTATCCCATTTGAAAAATAGGGGTATGCATTCAAAAGCTCCAGATCCGTTTCAATGATTAATGCCCCTGTGCGTTCATCTTCTATATACCACGTGGTTGCCTGATATACACTGCGAATTCTTCCTATAAATGATTCAAGCGAGTTGCATCCATGCAGAGGATTCACACCTGTTATATCAGATAAGGTTAAGCCACCTGTAGCGGTAGTATCTGTGAAATATACATACCTCTTTGCCGGCGCTTCATTTGGTGAAGCTTCGGTATATGGCAGAAAATCTTCATAAAAGCATTCATCCTCCAGCATATTCGGAACCAATTCATATACCGGTGCGGTTATTACTTCGGATTTGTATATATATCCCGCCTTACCATCCATCACGTAATAGGCGAAATGGTTCCATTTGCTTGTTGGGTCATTACAATGCAGTGAGATGTAATCATAAATCGTTTCAAGCAGGATGTTCCCTTCTGTATCATATAACCCCCATTTTTCATCTTTGATTACTCGAACTGTATTACTGTCGGCAAAACCGACACAATCAAATATCGCAGGTACTATCCATTTTCCATTTTCATCAATAACCCCCTCGAATTGATTGGCAGATATGATTTGCAAACCTTTATAAGGCGCATAGATGGTAGCATCCTCAAAGCTATCAGCGCAAGCTGAAGTCAATAATAGGCAAAAGCAAATTGTTAGTACACTGCTTCGGAATGCCATAGTGTGTCCAGTCCCCCGTTCCTCCATGATAATCCATGAGCGACGTAATATTGGGCCCTCCCATTGGGTCATTTACAAAAAGTGCTTTTGCGTTAGTCACCGATTCAGACGCGGACTGAAATACTGCAAGTTCAGGCCTGCCTCCAAAACTGAATATTACAATCTCGCCCACATGCTGCATATGCTTCTTGCCGTTTTTGTACTTTCCCTTCCATTGATAGACTTCAATACCTACAAAGCTTTCAAGAGGAATACCGCTGTTTAACCAATTATGGTTTTACTTTTTTCCGCTTGCAAGTATAACTCTCCCATTCGGATTCCGATTCCTTCACCCTTCTTTCTGCAATGTCTTTGACTTTTTTTCGACCGTCATCAGTGCTCATTAATATACCATAGTTTTCAAATAGTTGCATCATTTCTTTTTTCCCGGCGACGACAATCTCATTTGTAGCTCCTGTGGATAACAGTTCCTCCAATGTCTCACATTCTTTCTTATAAATCCAGTATGCTGTTGAAGCGCTTTCATAGGCTCTGACATAGTCATCAAGGAAAGCATAGGAGAGGATCCATTGTTCACCCTCGTAGGCAAGATTCTTTGGAAATTGCCATTGACAATGCATTTTCAATCTGGTACGCAATGCATCCTCAAACGAAAACACTGAATCCAACTCTGGTAGTATGTATTCTGTAAGTTCCCGCAGAGAATACCGAAAAAAATCCTCATCCACAATGTTCGCTCTGAACACACTGTAGTCAATGCCGTCGTCGCCGCTCCCGAATTTCTTGATGTAAGGGCTGTCCATCTCAGCACTTACATCTATCTCTCGGCTCAGTTTGCGAATGCTGATAATATACTGATCAAGATCGCATCCGATTGTGCTTTTGGTAAAGGATGGATAATCAAATGGTCCAAAGGTCAGGGGCAAACACTCTACGCCTATCCTATAATATTTATTTCCCCAATACGGTTCGCAGAATACAGACTGCAGCCAATGATGGCTTATGTCCATTTTGTAGAATGCGCCTTTTTTATAAATAAAGCTGCGGTTAAGCAATTCTTCCGAGAAAACATCTCTGAAAATGCTGGAAGGGCCTTTTGTTCGAGGCATTTTACTCACCTTTTTGAATGGAGTTTACGATAGAGACATACAGGGCGTCACCCATAGTTTCATGGTTATCTATTGGTTGAACTCTGTACAAACCCCCATTTCTTTTAAGTCTTCTGTTTTGAATCCGGAAAAATCACCATGAAGTACAAAAGACTCAAGTCCATCATACCAGTCATCTTCTTCAAGCTTTTTGGCAATTCTCATTTTAGTCTTCAGCATCAAATCAAATTTCTCGTTTCCTACCATATTATGAAGTCTTGCTGCAATAATCAACGCACCGGGAAGAGTACAATCATCAACCCATTCTAACAAGTCATCAGCAATAGGTAACAATTCCTCGTCACTTTTTTGTGACAACACCAAAGCGCAGTTTTTCCATGTGTTCCTTCCGATATTTTTCGAATGTGGTCTCAAAAACACACTGAGGCACCGCACTTTCATAGCTTCATTCATTCCGTCAGTTTGTTCAGATATTGGATTATTTGAATTCATCATTTCGAGGATAGTGTCAATATTCATTTGTTCTCCCTTCTTTCAATACGGTTGTATAAGGATATTGAGTGACTGTGTCCAGCGTGAATAAATGCCTTCGTTAAACCACTGTTCCATCGTCCCGCCCAATGGTTTTACAGAAACATGTCCCGTATAATTACCATTAGCATCCTTGTCAAAATCAACGATAAACAAACCCGTTTGCCGTAAGTCAGATACTTTTACTCGACCTGATCCTTCTTTAGGAAATACAGAAAATGATAGAGCGGCGGGATGTGATTCAGTACCAATTGTGTCTTTTAATCTAGGAACAAGTTTATTTATATTTTTATATCCTTTATCATAAACATACCACCGGTAGATATATTCATTCTCTTGTTTTTCTGTTGTAGTAGCATCGATTACTGTAGCCGCAACA
>JAEEUY010000229.1 GCA_016290715.1 Bacteroidales bacterium | reverse complement strand
TATTGATGTTTCCATGTACCATGGCCAAACCATCCGCGTGAGAATGACCACTTACGACTGTGAACAATATGGACATTATGGCTATGCCTATTTCACTTTGAATTGCAAAAAGAGAACTATTGTTGCAGAAACGTGCGGGGAAATGCAAGCCAACACCTATACGGCCCCTGCCGGATTTGAATATCGATGGTACTACCGAAGCTCCCCTAATTCCACAATTTCCACTTCCCAATCTGCAACTGTTAATATGACGAATGGAGAAGAAACCTTGTGTTGTTGGTGCTCTTTTGTAGGAAATCCCAACTGTGGATTTGAATTAACCACCCGACTCTCCTCCCGTTATCCTCTTGCTTCTTTTACTGCAGAACGGGATAGTTGTTCCTTGGTGTACCAATTTCACAACACAAGTACCATTTCCTCTGACGGCGTAAACCCCAATGGTAGTGGTGAAATATGCGAAGGCGCCTACTGGGACTTCGGCGATGGCAGCACCTCTGTTGAATTGAATCCTTCTCACGACTTTGAACGTGCCGGCAATTATGTTGTGCGACTCATTGCAACCATCAGTCAAGATGAATGTCAAGATACAGCCTATCTGACTATCAACATTTTAGATAATGCACCCAACATTACTGGAGATTTTGACCTTTGTAACGGCGAATCAACCACGCTTATGGCAACCGGCGGCATTAACTATGTTTGGTTAGAGGGAGGTCAAATCATTGGTCAGGATGCCATGCTGACGGTTTCGCCGACAGAGACCACCACTTATACTCTACAATCTATTGCAGCCGACAGCTGTATGATTGAATTGGAACAAGTGGTCGTTGTTCATGATACCAGTGAGGTTTTCTTGAGAGATACCATTTGTCAGGGCGAGCATTACAGCAACCATGGGTTTTCTGTTTCTGCCCAGAACACCGCAGGAACGGTTCAACAGACTCGTTATCTTCAGAACCGATTTGGCTGCGACAGTACCATTCACCTATCCCTTTTGGTGAAACCTCTGCCTAATACCTCATTGGGGCAAAGTCAGATTCATTGCTTTGAAGATGAAGGAAATATCACCTTAACGGTTCCCACAGAAAATTGCGACAGTTACTTGTGGAATACCCAAGAAACCACCCGCAGCATCAGTGTGTTTAGCGGCGGTGTTTACTCGGTTATGGCCACTTTAAACGGCTGCAGCAGCGAAAGCGAAGTAACCATTACCGACAAATGTCCGTTCAATATCTTCCTCCCGAACTGCATCACCCCCACCGACTACAATAGTGTAAACGATTTCTTTGAATTGCCTTCCACGAAATATATTGAAGAATTCAGTATCTGCATCTTCGACCGCTGGGGGAAAATGGTCTATACCTCTTCCGATCCCCATTTCCGCTGGGATGGGAATGTGAATGGGAAAATTCGCACTAATACTGTTTACACCTATAGAATAGATATTAAAACCACTTCCAACGAAAAACTATTGCTTAAAGGCACCATCACCGTATTGTAATATCGCTTCTTTTTATATTTTAACCGCCCTATTTATGATAAATAAATGGGGCATATTTTTATTCTTTCTTATCGCCCAAACGATACATATATTTTATATATTTGCTGATTCGTAATTTGAATTTGTAGGAAAGGATTTATTTTTCATAAACTCATAATTATAAACAAGATACTTATATTATTTTATAAATTTTTAATAGAAAACCATTCATGAAAGTTAGAGAACTTGTAGAAAAATTAGGACTCACCATTTTTTGTGGCGAAGAAAATTTGGATAATGACATCAAAGGGGGATATGTATCCGACCTTTTAAGTGATGTAATGGGATTTGCTCAAGAAGGGAATGTTTGGGTTACCTTACAAACACACAAGAATGTGATAGCCATCGCTTCATTGAAAGAGTTGGCAGCTATTGTACTTGTAAAAGGGAACAAACCCGAAGAAGATATGCTGGAGCAGGCCAAAGAAGAAGGGATTCCCGTACTGGGGACCAATGCCCAAACCTTTGAAGTCGCTGGAAAAATTTACCAATTGATAGCCCAATAAAGTGAATATTTTCAAAGCCGAATTACACAATCATACCCTCCTCTCTCCCTGCGGCGACTTGGATATGACTCCCGATTACATCATAGAATTGGCGTTGCAACGGGGGGTGGATATTATCGGCATTACCGACCATAACGCCACCCGACATTGCAGATTAGCGGAACACTACTCCCACAACAGAAACATCTTCGTGCTTTGCGGAGCAGAAGTTACCACCAAGGAAGAAGCCCATTGCCTCGCTTTTTTCAAGGATCACGAAACCTTAGACGATTTCCAACAATTTTTGGACACCCATTTGCCCAATATCCCGAATTCACCTGATATATTCGGCGATCAGGTGCAAATTGACGAAGAGATGAACATTGTGTATGAGGAACCCAAATTGCTCACATCCGGATTAGACGTGAATATTGAAGTAATTGCGGCTAAAGTGAAAGAATTAAATGGCATTTTTATTCCTGCACATATCGACAAAATGAAAAATAGCGTTATCTCCCAATTAGGGTTTATTCCTTTTGACATTCCCTACGATGCAGTAGAATTGTCTGACCACGGAGATAAAGAAAAAATACTTCAACAACACCCCTATTTGAAAGACAAAACTTTCACCCGCAGCGCCGACGCACACATTCCTGACCGAATAGCTGCCGCTCCTTGCTTCTTTGAAATTGAATCCCGCAATTTTGAAGAGATTCGCATGGCTCTCCATCAACAAGAAAACCGGTGCGTTCATTTAATAAAACCATAGATTATGAAAGATTTAGCAATGCACATTATGGATATCCTGCAAAATTCAACTCGTGCAGGAGCTACTGAAATCACCTTGGATGTGATTGAAGATGCCAGCAAAGACACCCTTACCTTGCGGTTTATTGACAATGGCTGCGGAATGGACGAAGAGACCTTGTCGAAAGTGCTAAATCCTTTTTTCACCACCCGCACTACCCGCAAAGTAGGATTGGGACTGTCGCTGCTCAAACAAAATGCAGAACAAACAGGCGGCTTCTTAGATATCACCTCGCAAAAAGGGGTGGGCACAACTGTTACCGCCGTCTTTGGCTTAACCAATATCGACCGGCCTCCCATGGGCGACTTGGCTGGCGGATTTGTGCTAACCGCTTCCGCCTACCCCAACATCCGGTTTATTTTAAATTATCAGCGCGATGACTTGAATTATAAGTTTGATACACAGGAAGTTTTAGAAATATTAGATGGCATTTCCATTCAAGAGCCGGAAGTCATCCAATATCTAACTGAAATGATAGCCGAAAATATCAAATAACGGCTCCAACTTATTTCATAACCTGCGCGACCGCTTTTTTAACCGCCACAATGACCATTTGCACCATCTCCGGTGTTAAATCATAATAAACAGGGAGAGAGATCTCTCTGGAGAAATTGTCGTATGCCACCGGATAATGCGCTATCTGATACCCCCTGTTTTTATAGTAACTCAACATGGGAAGAGGTATAAAATGCACATTTACAGCTACTTCACTTTCAAAAATATGTTGCATAATCTCATCCCTCTGCACCTCTGTAATCCCTTTGATACGCAAAGGATAAACATGATAAGAAGAGACTTTTTCTTTTGTTTCATAAACGGGAACCTGATAGCACGCTTCGTCGGAAAAGGCCTGCGAATAAGCATCAAAAATCTCTTTCCTTCGCTTCAACATCTCACTGTCATAACGCGCCAACTCCACAATACCAATCGCCGCCAATATATCGGTCATGTTGCATTTATAACCCGCCTCCAAGACATCATAACGCCAATTCCCTATTTGCATTTTGGAAAAAGCATCTTTGCTTTGCCCATGCAACGATTTTGTTTTCAATAATTTATAAAGTTCTCCATTATCAAATGGCGCTGGAAGATTCAAACAAATAGCCCCACCCTCCGCCGTCGTCAAATTTTTTACCGCATGAAAAGAGAAAACCGTAACATCCGTCAACCCACCCGTATGCTTTCCCCTATAATAGGCTCCAATTGAATGCGCTGCATCCGAAAGCACCAAAATACGTCCCAACTGCTGTTGTTCCTCCGTTTCCGATTGAAATAATTTTACAATCTCAGGAGTACGCACTAATTTATTAATTTCCTCATAATCACATGGATAACCAGCAATATCCACTGGAATGATGACTTTCGTCCTGTCAGTGATAGCTTTTCGGATTTTTTCCACATCAATATTGAAATCATCCTTCACATCCACCATCACTGGCGTAGCCCCACAATGCACAACCACATTGGCCGTAGCCGTATAAGTATAAGCCGGAATAATCACTTCATCCCCCTCTTTCACACCATACCATCTCAACATCAACTCCAAACCCGCAGAATTAGAATTGACACAAACCACATGGGAAATACCGCAATATTGGGCAACCATCTCTTCCAAACGCTTCACACGGGGACCTGTGGTTATCCATCCCGAACGCAAGGCGGCGGTTACTTCTTCTATCGTTTTATCATCAATGCGGGGAGGTGAAAATGGTATCATATTGTTTATTTAGTTGTTATCTTTTGTAATTTATTACTTTTCTTATCTTGCGAAAGCTTATATAACTCATTAATATTCAATGATAAATCAAAATAATTGGGAACCGCTCCCGTAGCAAAATGTGCCCGTGAGAACCCAATTCTGATGGAATGGATATTCACCGTAAATCCATACGAGAAACCGGCGAGCGTACGTTTTTGTGGAATTTTCATCTCCTGATGGCGCTGATGATTATAAGCCAAATGTAATGATAAAAATTTGGCTGGCATAATCTCCAATCCAAAAGTAAGATGCCGAAAGAAATTGTCAAAGAATTGAGCGGTTTTAGAAGGATAAACAGGGGTGTTATTCATCGCATCATACTCCAATAAAGGATCATTTTCACCCACATACAACATATCCCACCGATACAAATGATGCAAAGAGATGTGGTATCTTACCGGCATAAATTGGAATTTCTGGGAAAAGGCCAACTGGATGTCAAAAGGTATTTTCTCAAACTGTCCGGGAATATAATTAACCAACGGAGAACCGATATTGCGCACTAACAACGATAACGCCAAGTTCTTTTTATGGTTAACATAAGAAGCGGCCACATCTACCGCCAACCCGAAAGAGTGATACGACTCGTAAGAAGAGTAGATTAGTTTTAGGGTGGCTCCAATTGAAAAACAACTATCCAATGCACGTCCCCACCCAATATGAGCAGCGTAATCTCCTGCCCGAAAATACCCTTGCTCCATCCCGTACTCATCGGTCATGGTGAATTTTCCATAATTCACAAACTGCATTCCAAAGGCAAAACTTCCCACTTTATTAAAAGTATGTGAATAGAAAGCTGACCCATAAGCAGCATTTGAGAAATAGTCGGTAGCATTACAGAACAAGGAGGTATGGTGACGCTTCCCAATCATGGAGGGATTGTAGAGAATTAACGACGGGTCATTATCAGAAACGGCCAATAAACCGCCTCCAAGGGCAGCCTGCCGGCTGGATTGCGAAAAACTCAGAAAATTATAGATGTAATTCCCGCCCACTTGCGCAAACGAACTGTTCACACAAGTAAAAAACAAAAATATCCATACCCATGGGCGAAATTTCATCCTTTACAATTTGGCATTTTATTTCATCAGTTCCGCATAGAATTTATAGAAATACGGAATCGTTTCTATTCCTTTGAAGAAATGCTCCAACTTGTAATTTTCATTCGGCGAGTGAATGGCATCTTCTCCCAAACCAAAACCCATCAATATAGACTTAATACCCAATATTCTCTCAAAACCAGAGATAATAGGGATACTTCCACCGCTTCTGGTAGGGATAGGACGTTTGCCGAAGGTGGTTTCGTAGGCTTTTTCAGCTGCTTTGTAGGCAGGCATATCTATCGGGGAAACGTACGCTTCGCCACCATGACAGGGGGTAACTTTCACTTTAACCGATGCGGGGGCAATGCTTTCAAAATGTTTCTGGAACAGTGCGGAAATCTTCTGTGAATCTTGATTTGGCACCAATCGCATAGATATTTTTGCATTCGCTTTGGAAGGAAGTACGGTTTTAGAACCTTCGCCCGTATATCCGCCCCAAATGCCGCACACATCCAAAGTGGGACGTATGCCCGTGCGCTCGATCGTGGAGTAGCCCTCTTCACCATGCACTTCATCAATATCCAACGATTTTTTATACTCTTCCAGATTAAATGGAGCTTTTGCCATGAGTGCGCGTTCTTCAGCAGAAAGCACCAACACATCATCATAAAAATGAGGAATGGCAATCTCATTTTTCTCATTGGTAAGCGAAGCAATCATTTGACAAAGGATATTGATCGGATTGGCGACGGCACCGCCGAATATCCCTGAATGCAAGTCTTTGTTCGGGCCGGTAACTTCCACCTCCAAATAGCTCAACCCGCGCAAGCCGGTGGTGATAGAGGGAATATCCGTAGCTATCATTCCTGTATCAGACACAAGAATAATATCTGCTTTCAACATTTGCTTGTTTTTTTCACAAAAACCATACAAACTTCCACTGCCTATTTCTTCTTCTCCTTCCAACATGAACTTCACATTACAAGGAAGTTGGTTTGTTTTTACCATATACTCAAACGCCTTTGCATGCATAAACGACTGCCCTTTATCATCATCCGCACCACGAGCCCATATTTTACCATCCTTTACGACAGGTTCAAAAGGTTTGGTTTTCCATAGCTCTTCTGGGTCAACTGGCATCACATCGTAATGCCCATAAACCAGCACAGTTGGCAACGTGCTATCTATGATTTTTTCAGCATAAACCACAGGATTCCCTTCGGTAGGCATCACTTCACATTTATCCGCCCCTGCCGCTAATATCAACTCTTTCCAGCGGTTGGCGCAACGTACCATATCTTCCTTATGCTCCTCTTGCGAAGAGATGGAAGGAATGCGAATCAAACTAAACAATTCCTCTAAAAAACGATCTTTATTCGCTTCAATGTAATTTTTCAAATCTTTCATAATCAATATTTTATTTTACTTAACTGCAAATTTGATATAGATTTTGTTGGGTAATAGGTCACCCATTTTTTCATCAAAACTATAGGCAAAAATTCTAAACGGGAAAAATGAAGAATTCGTATGATCCAAATTCTGATAAAATACCTCATAACTATACTCTGTGGGAAGATTTTCTTTAGAGAACAGATAATATTGGTTTTTCTCCAACGTCTTCCCATCCTTGCAATTATCAATATACTTCTTTAATGCCCCTAAAGATTCCGAAAAAATATAATACCCTTGGTTGATCATAAAATAATTCATTTCTGCAGCAGTCGGCATAGGCAAGGCTTCTGCAAAACGGGGAATACCACTCCGATAAATGGGTAATCTTTTATAATATGTTATTGAATCTGCGTAGAGGGAATCGGGGAGAAAATCTAAAGCATGTTCCAATGTATCATTGCATTGAACTATTGCAAACTCCACATTACAGCTATCCGGCTTCCAGGAAAACAGCTGAATACTTTGCGCATGTAACTTTAAAAATTGCAAACGCACGGAATCTGCCATCTGTCGTTGGGAAGCATAAACGTGATCGTCGGTGAAATTGATTGAACAATAATTTGTGATATTGGCAGGGATATACTGCGCAGGGAAATGTGTTTCACCACCACCTTGTGTCTCCATACTTTGCGATAACTCATCCGCATCAGTGAAACTATATCCCGACAAAATCATTTCAGATTCTGTAAGTTGAATTTGGTATGCCGACCATTTTGAACGATTCATCCACGACTGGAAAGGGAGTTGATAATACTCCGCCATCATAGCCAAATGACTCTCCATAAATGGTTGTTGCTGGAGAATCAACCAATTTTGTTTGGTATTTTTATAAATCACCTCTTGCAATCGCTTAAAATCGGGTTGCGCAGCAATACATTTTTCATTCGCCAAACATTTGATTGCAGCCTCCAATACTTGTTGACTTGAACAAGCAGAGAAAAGTCCATTGTGATAAGTGAATTTAAAATTCTTATAATGCGTATCAACATTGTATATTTTCTGTCCTGCAAAGGTTGAATAATCTTTCATATTGACACTCAACTCTTTTATCAAATGCTTATACGCTAATTCGTCCATTTTCATAGAGAGCAAAACAGCCTGTTTGCCATTTTCATCGGTATGCCCAGAGATAACCAAGGACTCATCATTTTGCATATTTCTACGCGTAATGTCAATAAAATACTCAAATCCCGGAAGCGCATCCAACGAAAAGAAATCCTCAAGATACGCCATACATGGCGCTATTGATTTTACAAATCCTTCATTATCATTAATTTGTAACACAAACGTGGCATCTGCCGGGACAGCATCCAATAGTTCGGCAGTTGACTTTTTTAGAAATTTAGTGTAGCTATAAATTCCTGAAGTAACCAAAATACAAAGGACGACCACGCTCACAACGAGCCAAATTGTTTTCTTTTTGCTTGATTTTTCTTTCATAAAACTGAATTACAACATTTATAATCGCAAATTTTCCTTTTCAATGGCCTTTACCACAAGCACATGACCAAAATGCCTCGGGCTCTTAACCATCAATCCGTTTACGATTAAAGGTGCAAAGATACATTTTTTGTAAATGGAAATTTTACTTTCTGCAAAAAAGAATTGATGTTTCTCTGTTGAAAAACTTTCATTATATTCTTTTTGATTCGCAGCGATGAACTGATATTTTCGTAATTTTGCCGAATCAATTTCAACACAAAACAATCAAAAAAAATTATAAAAATGAACTTAATTGACCAAATCAAAGAAAACGCAAAAAAATACGGGAAACGTATTGTTTTGGCAGAAGGTGAAGAAGACAGAACCCTTAAAGCTGCCGACAGAATTATAGAAGAAGGCATTGCCAACATCGTATTATTAGGCAATCCCGCCAATATTGAAGCCAAAGCTTCCCAATTTGGGTTAAAAAATATTGGCAAGGCAACGATTATAGATCCCATCACCAACCCGAAAAAGCAATTTTATGCTGAAATGCTTTGTGAAATCAGAAAAAGCAAGGGCATGCAAATGGAAGAGGCATTAAAATTGGTGGAAGATCCTCTCTATTTGGCTACCTTACTGATTAAAAATAAAGAAGTGGATGGTGAAGTGGCAGGTGCACAAAATTCCACTGGCAATGTTCTGCGTCCAGCCTTCCAAATTGTAAAAACCTTACCCGGCGTATCAGTGGTTTCGGGGGCTTTCATTATGGTTTTCAAAGATAAACAATGGGGGGATGACGGCATTATGGTTTTTGCTGATTGTGCAGCAGATCCCAATACCGATGAAAATAAATTGGCTCAAATTGCAGTTGTTACCGCCCAAACAGCGCGTAATATTGCCTGCATTGAACCACGTGTTGCCATGTTGAGTTTTTCAACCAAGGGTTCCGCCAAACACGAACTTGTGGATAAGGTAGTGAATGCCACACGCATTGCCAAAGAGATGGATCCAACTCTTGTTATTGATGGTGAATTGCAAGCCGATGCTGCCATTGTACCATCGGTTGGTGCTTCCAAAGCTCCGGGAAGCCCCGTTGCCGGAAAAGCCAATGTATTGGTATTCCCATCGCTGGAAGTGGGCAATATTGCCTACAAATTAGTACAACGCTTGGCGGGTGCCGAAGCTGTGGGTCCTGTTATGCAAGGTATGGCCGCTCCTATCAACGACCTCTCCCGCGGTTGCTCTGTGGATGATATCGTGAATGTGGTTGCCATTACTGCTTGCCAAGCAGCAGCAAAATAATCTTTTTTGAGAATATTAAAAGCGCGTTTTCTGAAAGTAGGAAACGCGTTTTTTTATGATACAACGTCTATAAAAAATCGCTACCTTTGCGGCTTCAATTATCATCATTATGATCCAGAACATCAAAGAAACCGACTACTTTTTAGATATGGATGAAGCGTTAGCGGAAGAAGCAACTGCCCGTTATGCGCTGATTCCTGTGGCTTACGATGGCACCAGCACTTTTGTCAAAGGTGCCGACCAAGGTCCGACAGCCATCATTGCAGCTTCCGACAGTTTGGAACTCTACGACCTTGTGTATGAATGCGAAGCGTGCCAAGCAGGAATCTATACCGACCAACCGATATTTGATTTCTCCTCTCCCGAAACAATGGTGAACAGCGTTTACCAGCGCGTGCAACATTTTATGAATCAACAAAAACGCATTGGTTTGTTGGGCGGAGAGCACTCTATATCCATCGGAGCAATCAAAGCCTTCAGCGAAAAGTACAACAATCTTTCTGTTTTACAGATAGATGCACATGCCGACTTACGTGATGAATATCACCATTCGCCCTACAATCACGCATGTGTCATGCGACGTGCGCAAGAATATGCCCATGTTGTACAAGTAGGCATCCGCAATGTTTGCAGCGAAGAGAAGCAATATATTATTCCTGATAATATTTTTTATGCCCACCAAATCGCAGGCAAAGAAAATGGATGGCAACAGCGTGCCTGCCAACGCCTGACAGAGAATGTATATGTTACCATTGATCTGGATGGATTTGACCCCGCTTTTGTCCCGGCTACCGGCACTCCTCTCCCCGGCGGATTGGCATGGTACGAAGTAATCCGTCTTTTGGAAGTGGTGTTTAAAAATAAAAATATCGTAGGCTTTGATGTCGTTGAACTTTGTCCACAACCCGATAACAAAATTTCTGATGTTTTAGCCGCCACTTTGGTGTACAAACTTATCACCTTGTGGGAAAAATTTCAACCATAAACGGAATGCCCCCTTTGGTCTTGCAAATGAAAAATCATCCCTTATAAATAATCATCGTCCGCTAAAACTTATGGCCTTGACTTTTTCTTGCGTCAAGACAAAAGGGAAAGAAGAATGAAAGCAAGGCAGGTAACTTCTACAAGCTCAGTCACCTATACCAAGCCTATATTTACAATTTTCCTGTAAATATTTCAATGATAGTAAATTAATTAAAAATACAAGGGGCTTATAACGAACAACGATACAAGTTTTATATCTGTATCCATTAATAGTTACAAGACTAAAAGCGTCCATTCCCATTTTATAAAACTTTATCCTTGCACTTTTCAGGTATATAAAGATTC